>JAKBES010000006.1 GCA_021833665.1 Acidobacteriota bacterium | reverse complement strand
TGTAGGAGTGCGTTCCCGTGGCGGTGGCCGCGTAGGTGCTCGATGTGGCGCCGTCGATGGGCGAGCCGTTGTCGTACCACTGGTAGGTAACGCCCGTGCCGCCCGTGGGGGTGCACGTGAGGATCTGCGCCGCGCCGCCGCAGGCCGTGAGAGGTCCGTCGGGCGTCACGTCCACCACGAAGGGATTGTTGGCGCACGCGGAGCCCGTGGCACACGAGCCGAGAACCTGGACGTGCGTTACCTGGATGTCGTCGACGTACCAGCCGGGGTTCGCCCCGGAGCCCGCCCCGCTGCTGTCGGTCGTGAAGTCCCATCGCAGGAGGATGGTCCGGCCGTTGTAGGCGGAGAGATCGATGGAGGCGGATTGCCAGGTGTCAGGGTAGCCCGTGGACGTGCCGATGTAGCAGGCGGTGCCGGTGGGCCAGGAGCAGGAGTTCCCGGAGCTGGTGATGGTGCCGCCGTAGGGCGGGGTGGGCGTCAGCGCCGTCCACGAGCCGCCCCCGTTGGTGGAGATCTCCACCCGCCCGCCGTCGTAGCCGGTTTCCGTGGAGTAGATGTGGAAGTAGGTGAGCACCGGGCCGGTGCCGAGCGTGAGAGACGGCGTCGTGAGACCCGTGCAGACGCTCGTGGGGTAGGCCGCCCCCGTGGAGTAGCTGTAGGTCCCCGTCCGCTTGTAGGTGGTCGACGTGGTCCATGGGCTGGCCATGATCATGGCCGGATCGCCCGCTTCGGCCCCGGCGGACCACGTGCCTTCCGTATAGGGCCCGGTGGGCTTTCCGCTATTTTCCTCGGTGTTGGTCTCCTCCACGGAATTGCCGGAGTCCACCGCGCGGACCACGTAGTAGTAGGTGGTGGCGCTCACCAGGCTGTCCAGATCGCTGTAGGAGGCCGCCGAGACGTTCTGGGCGATACGGTTGGAGGGCCCCGGCGCGAACCCCGCCGAGGTGGATCGATATATGTTGTACTTGACGGGACCGGCGCAGGCCGGTGTCCCAGCGGACCAGGATAGGTTCAGCGTGCAGGTGGTGCCCGCGGGATTGGTCACGGAGATCAGCCCGGCAAAGCTGGGCGGAAAGATGCACAAGCCAGTCGCGGGTATGCTCACCTCGTTGGAAGCCGGCGACGTGCAGGCGGCGCCGTCGTTGGACTTGACCGTGTAGTAGTAGGTCGTGCCGCCGCTCACCGTGTTGTCGGAGAAAGTGTACGCCGCGCCGCCTCCCACGCCCGGGCTCGTGTCGGGGACCGTGGCGAGGATGGTGTACGGACCGCCGGCGGTGAGCGAGCGGTACACGAAGTACCGGGTGATGGCGCCCGTGGTCGAGTCGTCCCAGCTCACGTCGATGCGGTTTGCTGCAGGAGCCGAAATCGTGGCGGCGGGAGGCACCGGCACCGAGAGGCAGCCGCACGCGTCGAACTTGAAGCTCGCGATCTTCGTTTGGCCCGAACCGCCGTATTCCGTGGTGAACCAGAAGGTGCAGTCGTCCACCGGGTCCACGCCGATGCCCGCGTAGTCGCCCCACCGCTGGTTGTCCGTGTTGGAGGTGGTCGCGTCCTGGATGACGTACTCGCCCTGGGGCATGGTGCCCAGCGGGTCGGAGGAGAGACGGCCCTTGTAGTAAATGGAGGGATAGTAGGGAGCCGCAGTGCCCGTTCGCGTGTACCCCATGGCGATGTTTCCCGAGCCGTCGATGGAGGCGGAGCCCACGGACCGGTGCACGTTGGCCTCACCGCCCACGACGCCCTCCTGGTAGAGGGACCACACGCCCCCCGTCTTACGGACCTCGAACCAGCGAAGCGCCGCGTGGTCCGTCCCGTCCACGTCCTCCACGAAGCACCCGACGACGCTCTCGTGGTCTCCGAAGTTCCGGTACTGGAGGGGGAAGTGAACCGGCTCTCGAATGGGGTCGATCTTCTGGCTCGTCCCCGGCTGGGGCATGCAGTTCCACGTGTTTCCCATGCCGCACAGGGTCATGTCGTAATCGGCCATGTGCAGGCTCGGAAGCTGCGTGATGGTGGAACTGGCGGGAGTGGCCCAGTCCACGCTGATGGCCCACATCTCCAGAAGGTCGTAGGTGGGCGTGTTGGCCCCGTCCTGCGCTTCGTCGTCGCGGGGACGCATGACGATGGCGGGGGAGCCGTTGGGAGGAGCGACCTTGCCCTGCTGGTTGGCCGGCAGCACGAGCTGGAACCCCGAGTTGGGGAGGTCGGGCACGGTGAACTTCTGATAGGTGGCGGGCTGGCCGGCCAGCATCTTGGCTCGGTCCAGGGCTACGACGTCATGAACGCCCGTCGCCCCCGCGTTGATGCCCACGAAGTAGGAGCCGCCGTTCCCGTTCTGCGGCCAGACGCCGTACTTAGGATAGTCCGGAGTGCTCGGCTCCACGTTCATGAAGGCGTAGGCGTACCAAGTGCCCGTCGGGTCCGGCGTGGTGGACACGTAGACGCAGAGGTGGCCGCCCGAGCTGGGGAACTCCGCGATCATCCAGCGGTCGGCCATGCGGTCGTAAAGGACGATGGGGTCGCAATAGCCGCTGCTGCATGGCGAACCGGAGGCGAGGGATTGCATGCTGAAGGTCTTGAGATTCGTTCCGGTGGCCTTTGAAAAGACGCCCACCGTGGAGGTGCTGTAGGCCCCCGAGCTGTTGATCCCCTGAAGAAAATGCGTCGGCCCCACGTCTCCCGTGTCGTCCGGTGGGGAGGAGGGCGAGGTCATGCCGGTGTAAGTGTGAAGGGGTGTGCTGAAGGCGTCCGGTGCGGGCGCGGGCACCTTCATGTTCAGTTCGAGCAGGGGATCGACCTTGGGCTCGATGGGGTAGGGCGTGGGGATGAACCCGAAGTCCTCCCTGCGCTTCATCTCCAGACCGTACATATTCGGGTTCGGCGCCAGGTCGGGGAGGTCCCTCACGGCCGGGGAGATCGTGGGGATCGCCGGCTCGCCGACGTACACCGGCCCGCGAGGCGGCGCGTCCTGAGCCGCCAGGGGAAGAAGCATCCACACCAACACCAGCCCTAAGAGTCGTTTGCCCATCGCACTCCCCCCTGTACTCAGTCATCGTCACCGTCCGGCGCCGCCTGGGGTCGAAGAGTTTCCGGCCCTTGGCTCGCCGCCGTCCGTAGGTACTTGTTTGCCGACCCCGAAGCGTCACGGCGCTGGGCGGGCGAAAGGGGCGCGAGCAGCGCCCCGCAAAGGTCGAGATAGTCCACCGTGGCCCGGTTAAGGCGCACGTGGTAGCCCCCCGCCGAGGCCGATTCCGGCGCAAACGGCTCGAGTTTCCGCGGCCTGTTTCCCCGGTACGTCTGCCGGAATAGAATCTGGTCGCCTTTCCGGACCGCCACGCTCACGTTCTCGATGAGAACCTTGCCCTTGGGCGGAGCGGGAGAGCCGGGTGGGCCCTCCATGACGTAACGCTTCTCGTCGGTCCAGACGCGAAAGCCGACGCTGAGTTCGCCGTACTGCGCCATCACCGCCGGATCGAGCAGGATGGCCCGGATCTCCACGTTCCTGGGGTCCGCGGGCTGTCCATCCAGCCGGATGAGACGCAGGATCACCCCGCCGCGTACGTCGGGTTCTTTGGAGTCTCTGGCTATTTCCTGGAGAAGCTTGGTCTCCGTAAGCCCGTTCAAGGCCGCGAGGCGCACGGCGCCGTCGTCCGACTTCAGGACCAGGTTCAGCAGGAGCGGCTGTAGAGTCAGGAACTCCACGGCTTGCGCGCGGGCGGCGCCCGACGCAGCACGCGCGGCCACTTGGGCGATGGCGTTCTCGTCGCCGATGCGCGCCAGGGCCTCCGCCCGTACGTCTTCGTCCGGATCGTCCGACGCGATCTTGACGAGCGAAGCCTGGTCCAGAACCTTGCTCACCGCCATTCGCCGGATGGTCCAGTCCGAGTTCGTCGAGGCGGCGGCTGCCACAAGAACGGGATCGGTGAGCCGCTTGAGCGCCACGGCTCGGACCCTCGGATCGAGGTCTTGCCGGAGGATCCGGTTGAGCAGCACCTGGTCGTTGAGCCGCGCGACGGCGCCGGCGCGCACCAGGGGATCGGGATCGCCCAGCGCCAGGCGCCGGAACACATCAGGGGCGTTCCCGAGGGCGCCCACGGCGGCCTCGCGGACCGCTCCAGCCTCATCGCCGGCGGCGACGGCCGCGAGGGCGGACGGGTCGTCGAGCCGGGCTACAGCCTCCTTGCGCACCAGGGGCGAGGGGTCCGAGGCCGCGGCGTGCCGCAGAACCCCCTGATCCGAGATGCGGGAGACGGCCCTGGCACGTACGCGCGGTGCCGTCTCGTCCCGGGCCACGAGGGCCAAGGTCTCCGAAGATGCCAGGACGTTCACCGCGGCCCAGCGGACATCCTCCGACCGGTCCTCCTTCGCGAGCTGGGCGAGGAGGGCCTGGTCCGTGAGGCGGCCGACGGCCGCGAGACGCACCTCGATGGGCTGATCCTCCTGTGTGAGCGCAGCGAGGAGCGCTTGGTCCGAAACCTTTCCGACGGCGGCGAGCCGCACGGCGAGCACGGGCTCGTCCAGGGCCAGGTCCTCCAGGAGGGCGCGGTCGCCGCTTCCCTGCACCGCCAAGGTCCGAATGGCGGGATCAGGGTCGCCCAGGGCGAGCTGCCGGAGCACCTCCCGGTCCGAGATTCTGGCCATGGCCGCGGCGCGCAACGTGGGATCGGGCGTCTTGCGAGCGATGGCGAGGAGGATCTGCGGGTCGGCGACCTGGGTGAGCGCCGCCTCCCTGAGGTCGCTCTCATCTTCGGCAAGGATGAACTTCGAGAACAGCGCCTGGCTGTCAAGCCCCTTGAGGGCAGCGAATCGGACCATCCTGCTCGGATCCCTCAGGGCGATCGTGCAGAGCAGGTCCCGGTCGGCGAGGTGAGAGACCGCCTCCTCACGCACGTATGGGTCCGGATCATACAGCGCCGCGCCGATCAGGGCGGCTTGGTCCGAAGCCCGCGAGGCGGCCGCAGATCGGATGACCCAGTTTGGGTCCCTGAGGAAAGACTCGATCCATTCTTCGCTTGAGAGACTCAGGACGGCCGCGCGCCGGACCGATTCCGAGGCGGCGCTGTGCGCGACGCGCACGAGCCTCTCCTCGTCCTCCAGACCGGCGTGGGCTTGGAGCTGCGTGGGCTCGCTCGTGTCCTCCAGGGCGATCTGCTCGAGCACGGCCTGCTCGTGGAGCAGGGAGGTGGCTTTCAGCCGCACGGCCGCGTCGGCATCGCCGCGGGCGATCGCGGCAAGAACCGACTGGTCCAGTGATGCGTCCAGGGCCTTGAGCCTGGCTTGCGCGTCGGGGTTGAAGAGGGGGAAAGGGGCGGCCAGCCCCGGCCGGCAATCGCCTTCGGCGGCGGGAGCCTGCGCTGAGGCTGGAAAGGGCGTTCGGATCAAGAGGGCGGCCAGGAGCAGCAAGACCGGCGAGAAGCGGTGAGCCGCGTGCCTTGAGGTCTCAACCGGCAAACCTGTTCCCATAAGACGGAGGCGCGCGCTGAGCACGCACACCACCCCCATTGCGCTGCCTTCAATGAGGCCCTTTGATTTCACAGCCAACCCCTCTTCCCAAGACCCCGGACACGAGGTCTCCCTGTCCCACGTCTATGTTTACGCTCTTTCGCCTGCATCTGCAAGTGTAAATGAGTGCAAACACCTGGACTCGATGTCCTCCGGAGCAGTGATGTGGAAATTTCCAAACCAGGGCCCGGCCTAGGGTTGTGGTGGCTTGGTTTTTGTCGGCATGGAGCAGACGCCGCTGACGTCCCAGGGCACGGTGCCGTTGGTACCGTGGGTGGATGTGGTCAGCATCGTGGGTGTGACGCTGTAGGGAACGCGGAGGGGGGTCGGGATAGAACAGGCCGCGGTTGTCTGGCTGGCGCATGTCCCGTTCGCGGACGCTCCGCACCCGTTATTCGCCACCACGAAATAGCTGTAGGGCGAATTGCACGCGAGGCTGCCCATTCAGTGGTCAAGGGTAGTGTCAGGAGCAAAAATCTGGGTTTGAGTCGGCGTGGTCGCGATCATGCCCCCAGTGACGTTAATTTGGCTCCGCTGAAGGCCCCCCAAAAGCATAGGCTTTGCATGGAGAAAATATGCGGGCATTGGCACCATCATGTCAAGGACGCTTGGCATGAACAGAGTATCCTGTTCCGCAGTTTTTGGTTTTTCGTTCTGGCCTCTGGCGAGGTCTCGGTCAAGGCCACCTGCTTCTCGGGCCGATTGGCGTTTGTTCAATGCCAAGTTCTTGTGTATACTCCTTAGGTTACGGGGAGAGTCGCATGCACCAGGAGAGATTCGACGACATCCGGGCACGATTTGCCGAAGAAATCGCCTCGGCGGCCTCAGAATCGGACGTTTTGGACATCAAAGGCCGCTACACGGGGAAGAAGCGCGGCATCCTGCAGGAACTCATGGCCTCCCTCAAGGAGGTCGCACCAGAGGAGCGCCCGGCCTTTGGACAGGCGGTAAACGCCCTCAAGTCCGAGCTCGAGCAGGGCGTGGACGAGGCGTTGGCCCGGGTGAGGGACGCGAAGCGCGCCCCGGCGGGGCTGGACGTGACCCTTCCCGGCCTCCGGCCCGATCTGGGGCACCTTCATCCCATCACGCGGGTCCGCAGGGAGATCGAGCAGATCTTCATCTCTATGGGCTACGCCGTGGCCACGGGTCCCGAGGTGGAGGACGCCTACCACAACTTCGAGGCCCTCAACACGCCGGCGGACCATCCCTCCCGGGACATTCAGGACACCTTCTACATCACTCCGGACGTTCTGCTGAGAACGCAGACCTCCCCGGTGCAGATCCGCACCATGGAGGCGCGCAGGCCCCCCATCAAGATCATCGCCCCGGGGCGGGTCTTCCGCCGGGACGACGACGTGAGCCACTCGCCCATGTTCTTCCAGGTGGAGGGCCTGGTGGTGGACAGGGGCATCACCATGGCCCATCTCAAGGGGACCCTGACCCACTTCTACAGCGCACTTTTCCACAGGGACGTGGAGGTGCGCTTCCGTCCGTCGTTCTTCCCCTTCACCGAGCCCTCGGCGGAAACGGACCTCACCTGCGTCATCTGCGGGGGTTCGGGATGCGCCGTGTGCAAGCGCACGGGATGGCTGGAGATCGGCGGGTGCGGCATGGTGGACCCGGCGGTCTTCGGGTTCGTGGGCATCGATCCGGAGGAGTACACGGGCTTTGCTTTCGGCCTGGGCATCGACCGGATCGCCATGCTCAAGTACGGCATCGACCACATCCGGCACCTCTACGACAACGACGTCCGCTTCTTGGAGCAGTTCTGACATGAAGTTCCCCATCCCTTGGATCGGCCAGTACACGGAGCTTCCCGGCGACGACGACGTGGCCCGGGCCTTCACCCTCTCAGGCAGCGAGGTGGAGGGCAGGGAGACGGAAGAGGGCGAGACGGTGATGGAGTTCGGCATCACCGTGAACCGCCCCGACTGCATGAACGTCTACGGATTGGCCCGGGAGGCTTCGGTCCTCTTTGGCAAGAGATTGAAGCCCGTAGAGGCGGCCGTTTTAGAATCGGGCCCGTCTACGGCCCAGCTCACGTCCGTGGTGGTCGAGGCCCCCGAGCTTTGCCCGCGCTACCGGGCCCGGGTCATTCGGGGCGTCAAGGTGGGCATGAGTCCGGCCTGGATGCAGAAGCGCCTGGCCCAGTGCGGGCTGAGGCCCATCAACGCCGTAGTGGACGCGACCAACTTCGTCCTCATGGAACTCGGACACCCGCTCCACGCCTTCGATATGGACAGGCTTAAGGAGCGGCGCATCGTGGTGCGAAGGGCCGGGCCGGGGGAGAAAATCACGACCCTGGACGGCGTTGAGCGCACCCTCGACCCCGAGCGCCTCGTCATCGCCGACTCCCTTCGGCCGGTGGCCCTGGCCGGGGTCATGGGCGGAGAGGACACGGGCGTCACCTTCGGCACGGGCAGCATTCTGCTGGAGGGAGCCGTCTTCGAACCCGTGAACATCCGCCGGACGAGCAAGGCCCTGGGCCTCCACACGGACGCCTCCCACCGCTACGAGCGGGGAGTAGATCCGGAGGGCCCCGTGGCCGCCCTGGACCGGTGCGCGAAGCTCATCCTGGACATGTGCGGCGGAACCCTCGCGCCGGACCCCGTGGACGTCTATCCTGCCCCCGCGGTCCCCAAGAGGGTGATCCTGCGCCACGGGCGGCTCGTGAGTTTGCTGGGGATGGACATCGCCCCCGAGCGGTGCGCCTCCATCCTCACGGCCCTGGGCTTCGGCCTGGAGGCTCGCGGGGACGGGTCCTGGGCCGTCACGGTGCCGAGCTTCCGAGTGGACGTGAGCCGCGAGGCGGACCTCATCGAGGAAGTGGTTCGCGTCAACGGCCTGGAAGGCCTTCGCGCGGAACTGCCCCAGGGGATCGACCCCGTGGGCGGCCGTCCCGCCGAGCTGGAGTTCGAGGAGCGCCTTCGGGACCAGCTCGTGGCCGCGGGGTGCTCCGAGGCCATCCACATGAGCATGACGGACCCCGCTGTGGAGAAGGCTTTAGGTGCCTGCGCGCAGGCGGTTCCCTTGGCCAACTCCCTGGCTCCCGCCAATTCCGTCCTGCGCACGTCCCTGCTGCCGCCCCTCCTCCTGACCGCCGCCAAAAACCGGTCTCGCGGCGCGCGCAAGGTGGCCCTCTTCGAGCTGGGCCGGGCCTACCTGCCCGCCGAATCGGGCCGCCCCGGTGAGGACCCGCGTGCCGCCGTCCTGCTCTACGCCGACGCGCCGGCCAAGACGTGGGGTGCCGCGCCGGTTCCCCGTCTGCTGGATTTGAAGGGGAAGGTGGAATCGGCCCTCGATCGCCTGGGCCTCGAAGTCGTCTTCACGGCGGCGGAGCGGTTTCCCTTCGCTTCCGGCCTGTGCCTGAACCTGAGCGTGGGGGGGCGGCGTGTGGGTTCCGTCGGGACTCTGGCCCCGCGGGCGCTGGACGCGGCAGGCCTCAAGGGCGGGTCAGCCCACTATGCCGAATGGTCCCTGGGCGGGCTGGAGGCCCTGTGCCGTCCGCCTTCCTTCACGTCTTTGTCCCGGTATCCTTCCGTGGTGAGGGATTTCTCCTTCATGGCGGACAAGGGCGTCTCATGGGCCGCGCTGCGAGGCAAACTCGTGTCGTTGCCCCTTCCCAACGTGAAAGCGATCCATCTCGTGGACTGTTACGAAGGTGAAGGCGTGCCGGAGGACAAGAGGTCATGGACCGTGTCCATGATCTTCCAGTCGCCGGACCGCACCCTCACCGAGGAGGATGTCGTCTCCGTCGCCCCAGTGGTGACGGGGGCCCTGCAGGAGGCCTTCGGGGCCGTTCTGCGCTAAAGGAGCACGCGATGTTATTCGACGAACAAGACAAGCCCTTCCCCGCGGAGCTGCTCGAACAGCTCAAGGGGAAGGCCCGGGAGGTCTCCCGGGTCCTTCGGGAGGCGCGGGAAGAGAACCAGGTCCTCAAACAGGAGCTGGGGGCGCTTCAGGACGAAATGAACCGGTACAAAGCCAGGCTGGCCGCCTATGAGACCGAGCGGGGCGAGCTGAAGGCCATCGTGGAGGAACTCCTGAAGGAGTTCGAACAGGTATCTCGATGAACCCTGCGGGGGACCAGCTGCTCGAGCTTGAGATCCTGGGGCAGACGTACCACGTCCGCATCCAAGGGTCCAGAGAATGGGCTGAAAAGGTGGGCAAGATCGTGGATGAGACCATGCAGGAGATCCAGTCCCAGATGCGGCTCCAGGACACCACCAAGGTGGCCATCCTGGCGGCCCTGAACCTGGCGGACCGCCTGCTGATCCTGGAGGAGTCGAAGAGCGCCCTGGCCAACGAGGTGCAGATCGCATCGAGGCAGGTCGTCGAGGAGCTCGACCAGGCATTGCGCTGATCTTTCCGCCCCGGTCCCCCCCGCATCCCCGAGGGGAGGCTTTTGTGAATATCGTCATCACGCTCGTGATCGCCCTCGTCGCGTTCCTGCTGGGGGCCGGCGTCGTCTACGCCATCCTTTCCGTCCAACGCCGGAACGAACTCCGGCAGGCCGGGACGGAGGCGCAGCGCGTCGTCGCCGACGCCAAGCGCGAAGCCGAGACGGTCGTCTCCGTGGCCGAACTGGCCGCCAAGGAGCGATTTCTCGCCCGCGAACAGGCTCTCGAAAAGGAATGGAAAGCCAAGCGGAAGGATCTGTCCAAGCTCGAATCGGAGCTGGCGGGCAAGGAACAGACCCTCGACAAATCCCTGCAGCAGGCCAAGGACCGGCAGAACGAACTCACCAACCGGGAGCGAAAGCTCACCGAGAAGGAAGAGATCGTCGCCAAGGAGAAGAAGGAAGCCGAGAACCTCCTCAAGGGCCAGCGAGCCAAACTCGAGGAGATGGCCGGGCTCACCACCGCCGATGCCAAGGCCGAACTCATGCGCCAGCTCGAGTACGACGCCCGCAAGGAAGCCACGCGCATCATTAAGAAAATCGAGGAGAACGCGCGGGACAGGGCCAAGAGCCTCGCCAGGATCATCACCACCCAGGCCGTAGAGAAGATGATCCCTTACCTGCCGCTGGAGGGTGCAGTAGGCATGGTGCACCTGCCCAACGAAGAGATGAAGGGGCGGGTCATCGGCCGCGAGGGGCGGAACATCAGAGCTTTCGAGCGCGTCACCGGTGTGGACGTGATCGTGGACGACACGCCGGAAATCATCATGCTGGCCAGCCACAACCCGCTTCGGCGGGAGATCGCCAAGCTCACGCTGGAAAAGCTCGTGGAGGACGGCCGAATCCACCCCGCCCGCATCGAGGAGTTCTTCGAGAAGGCCCGGGAGACGGTGGACGAGGCTATCGCCCAGTACGGCAGGGACGCCCTCTTCCACCTGGGCATCCCCACCATGCACGAGCACCTCGTGGATACCATCGGGCGCATGCGCCTGCGCATGGCCCACGGACAGAACCTCCTGGAACACAGCATGGAGGTGGCCAAGATCGCCCTGTACATGGCCCAGGCCGTGGGCGCCAACACGGAAACCGTCCGGCGGGCGGGCATCCTCCACGAGATCGGCCACATCGAGGAGCACCTGGATGACAGCCATCCGATCCTCGTGGCCGCCAACATGGCCAAGCGCTTCGGAGAGTCGCCGGCCGTCGTGGCGTGCATCGCCCATCTCCACCCGGACCATCCCTCCACGCTTCCCGAAGCCCACCTCCTGGAGGCGGCGGAGAATCTGGCCCTCACGGCGCCGGGCGTCCACAAGGAAGGGCTGGAGAAATATGTGGAACACATGGAGTCCCTCGAACAGATGGTGCGCGGCTTCAAGGGCGTGCAGAAGGTCTACGCCATGAAGGCGGGCCGAGAGCTCCTCGTGCTGGTGGACACCCAGATGGTGGACGACGAATACACCCTATGGCTGGCCAAGGACATCGCGGAGCGCATCGAGCGGGAGGTCCGCTTCACCGGGCAGATCAAGGTTCAAGTGGTCCGCGAAAGCCGGTTCGTGGGGTATGCGACGTAGCTTGCGGAGATGACCTTCGAGGTCGTGAGTAGGAAAGTTTGGTGAGTAGGTGAGTAGGGAAGATGTGGAGAGCATCAGCGATGTGTCCTTCCTACTCTCCTCATCTCCTCATCACCTACTCACGATCAACGAGATTGGCGGAAGCGTCACAACGGCGCCACTGGCTTCGGAGTGTACCTAGAAGATGAGGATCCTCTTCATCGGCGACATCGTGGGACGGCCCGGGCGCCACGCCGTGGCGCACCTCCTTCCCGGCCTGAGGGAGCGGTACGGGCTCGACGTGGTCGTGGCCAACGCCGAGAACGCCGCGGGAGGCTTTGGCCTTACTCGAAAAGTGCTGGACGAGCTGCTCGGGCTGGGCATCGACGTCGTAACGACGGGAAATCACATCTGGGACAAGAAGGAAGCGCTGGCCTTCGTGGACGGCGGGCTGCCCCTCCTGAGGCCCGCCAACTACGCGCCTGGTGTTCCAGGAAAGGGCGTGCACCGGCACGGACTGGACGACGGCCGGGCCCTGTGGGTGATCAATTTGCAGGGCAAGATCCTCATGCCGCCCGTGGATTGCCCCTTTCGGGCCGCCGACCGTATCCTCTCGGAACTGCCCCCGGGTGAGCGGTGCATCCTCGTGGACATGCACGCGGAGGCCACCAGCGAAAAGCGCGGCATGGGGTACTATCTGGACGGCCGCGCGAGCCTCGTCGTGGGAACCCACACCCACGTGCCCACGGCCGACGCGGAAATCCTTCCGAAAGGCACGGGCTACCTGACCGACGCGGGCATGACGGGCCCCTACGACAGCGTCATCGGCATGGCGCCGGAGGATTCCCTCAAGCGCCTGATCACGGGCATGCCCACCATCCTCAACGTGGCCAAGGGCAGCCCCCGCCTCGCGGGCCTCTACGCGGAGATCGACGACGCTACCGGGCACTGCACCGGAATCGAAGGCGTCTATCTCCGAGAGGTGTAGCGCGGGGGACGGGCTACCCAACGCTTAGGTGCAAAATCGGAGGCAACCCTGGAGATGAGCCGGGAGTCCCAAGCTTCGCTCTTTGCAGTCCTTGATCGGGCTCTCGACGCCGCTTGGTCCCAGGCGGAGTCCCGGCCGAAGCGGAGGGGGTAACCCTCCGATGGATCGCCGTGCCAGCCGCCTTCCCCACAAAAAGGGCGCTCCAAGGCTGCTTCTGGTCTATCCGAACCGTCAGCGCCTCGGCTGGGTCAGGCGCTTCCAGCTCCCACCCCTGTCCCTGATGCACGTGGCCGCCTGCACCCCGGAACCCTGGGAGGTGGTGATGGTGGACGAGGTGCAGGAGGAGGCGATGCCCTCCGGGCCGGGGTTCGATCTGGTGGGCATCACGTGCATGACCGAACAGGCCCCCCGGGCCTACGAACTCGCGGCGCGGTTTCGGGGCGAGGGCGTGCCCGTCGTGCTGGGGGGCATCCATCCCACGGTGTTGCCCCAAGAAGCGGCCCTTCACGCGGACTGCGTCGTGGTAGGAGAAGCGGAGCCGGTCTGGGGCCGGGTGCTGGACGACGTCCTCGCGGGCCGCATGGCCTCCGCCTACGTGGCGCCTGAACCCTCGGGCGACCTGCTCCAGGGTCCCTGGGCCCGGAGGGACATCCTGAGAGGCAAGCGTTACGTCACCACCCAGGCGCTCCAAGCGAGCCGGGGGTGCCCCTACGATTGCCCGTTCTGCACCGTGACGCCTTACTTTGGGCGTCGCTTCCGCTACAGGGCCGCCGGGGATGTGCTCGGTGAGCTGGCCACCTTCAGAGAACGCCTCGCCATCTTCCTGGACGACAATCTCCTGGGCGATCCCGGGCGGGCGGCACCGTTCCTCAAAGGGATGGGACGTCTGGACCTGCAGTGGGCCTCCCAAACAACCCTCCGTTTCGCACAGGACAAGGACCTTCTCCAACTGGTGGCCCGCTCGGGCTGTCTCGCCCTTTTCGCCGGCGTGGAGGCCCTTGGAGGAGCCGCGTCGCACCTGACTAAACTGAGTGGGCAGGAACCCCAGAGGGACCTAGTGAAACGGGTTCAGGATGCGGGAATCCTCGTAGAAGTCTCCCTCATTTTCGGATTTGATGACCAGGGGGAGGAATGCTTCGAGGAGGCCCTGCGGTTCGTGGAAGACTGCGCGCCGTCCGGGGCCACCTTCCACATTCTCACCCCTTACCCCGGGACGGCGCTCCACGCTCAATTCCAGGCGGAGGGCCGCATGTTGCACAAGGATTGGGAGCGGTACAACCACAGCGACGTCGTGTTCCGCCCGAAACGCATGACCCCGGAGCGCCTGTACCGGGGATGGGTGGAGGCCCGCCAGGCCGCCTACGCCTGGAGCTCAATTTTCTCCCGCGTCGCCCGGAACTCCCACCACCGGTTCACGAATCTCGCCTACAACGTTCTACGCAAGGCTCCCAACGACAGGCTCACTCCGATCATGAAGTGACCTGGGGCCTCGGCGCAAACGATCCGAACAGGTAAGAAGCAGGAGGCGGGCCCAGCGCCCGCCTCCTGTGCCCTCGCCGAGAGCCATTTATCCCGGCGCAAGTCTCGGCCCGTTTAGGCGGACTTGGCCCGCGCATGAGCCCCGTACGCCATGGTGAAGGTGCGGGACCACTCCTCCAGGCTCGTGGGCGTCGTGTTCTTCGGAGAGCGGGCCTCCGTGGGCTTGACGCGGCCTTCGTTCAAGGCCTTGTACATCTCCACGAAGCTTTCGGCCACGCTCTTGGAAAGGCCGGCCCCCAGGAGAGACTTGCGGGTGTCCTCGTAGGAGAATTGGACGTATTTGAGGTCGGGCCTGCCGATGGCTTCGCCCAGCACGCGCGTGGCTTCCTTGAAGGTCACGTCTCGGGCGCCCAAGAGATAGCGGACCTCCTTCCCCGAGAAGTCCCCTTCCGTCAGGTGCTGGGCCGCAGCGGCGGAAATGTCGCGGGTGGCGATCATGGGTTCGGCACGATCGGGGGCCAGAGGGCTGCCGTTGATGCCGCGGTGCTTGATCATCTCGATGTTTTGCAGAAAGTTCTCCATGAAGAATCCGGCCCTGAGGCAAAGGACGTCCACGTCCTTGAGGGATCCGAGCCGCTCCTCCAGGTAGTGCAGCCCTGAGATGGGCCCCGCGCCCGCAGGGAGGTGGGCGCCGAAGCTGCTCAGAGCCACCACGCGCGGGACTTCCGCCTGCCGGATGGCCTCAACCGCGGCGTCCGAGAGGGACTGGTGGTACTTCTGCACGTGATCCGCCGTGTAGTTGGGGGGGAGTATGATAAAGACGCCGTCGGCTCCTTTGAGCGCGTTGGCGAGGAAGTGGACGTCCTCCAGGGAGCCCGCGTGGGCGACGGCGCCCTTCTTGGTCAGCGCCTGCAGCCGTTCGCGTCCCCGCGCGATGGCCCTGACCTCTTTGCCCTGCTCCAAAAGAAGCTCCGTGAGCTTGCTGCCCGTGTTTCCCGTAGCGCCGGTGACGGCGAAAACCTTGGACTTCGTGGTCATGGTGTCCTCCTGTCGCATTTCGCGACGCCTGGGCGAAAGGGATCTCCTTACGAAAAGGAAGGCCTCCCGGTTCGCCGGTGGGTGATGGCCTCTGGACTAGGAAGGAGATGGGTGAGCTGGTTCATGGCTCGGCTGGCCGCCTCATACAGGGACCTCCCGAATCGCGCCCCCCAAATAGGAGAAGGCAACGCCTCGCCGGAGGTCTCAATTTCGCCTCGCATGATGTGTCCACCGCATGAGCTTCCTCGCTTCGCAACGGGCTCCCAGCATCGGGATCCGCCCACGGCAGGGGCGGTATCCTTGCTCACCCCCTTGGCCGGTGGTACATTCGCCCCTAGGAGGCGCCCATGGACAAGCCCCAGTTCGACGCGTTGAGGCGTCCGCAGCCGGGGGCTCCCCCGCAGTCGACGGGGGGGGCCGACGATAAGACGGTCATCCAGGACGTGGACAAGGTGTTGCAGGATGGGGTGGAGGCGGGCGCGACCGATATCCACTTCGAGCCGCTGCAAGAGATCCTCAATGTTCGCATGCGCGTCAAGGGCTCCATGGTGCAGGTCAGGGACTTCCCCGAAAAGGTGCGCACCAACGTCTTGAACCGGCTCAAGGTCCAGTCGGGCATGGACATCACCAAGAACCGCATCCCCCAGACGGGTTTTCTGCGCAAGGAGTTCGGAGACCGGAAGATCGAGCTCTACGTCCACGTCATGCCCAGCCTCTACGGCGAATCGGTCGTGGTGAAGCTCCAGTACAAGCAGAGCGCCACCATGCGGATCAGCGAGATGGGCATGAGCGCGGCCCTGCTCACGGCCTACAGGAAGGCCCTGGGGAAAAGTTCGGGGCTCTACCTCATCACGGGACCTCCGGGCTCGGGCAAGCGCACGACGGTGTACGGCTCCATCATGGAGGTGATCCGGCCGGACATGCTGGCCATGTCCTTCGATCCCATCGTGAAGTACGAAGTGCCGGGGATGATCCAGGGCAAGCCCGACGAGCGGGCGGAGTACTCCTTCGCCGAGGGCATCCAGGCCCTGATGAAGCAGGAGCCGGACGTGGCGTACATCGGCGACATCACCAACGATGCCGATGCCCGCGCCACCATCCAGGGGGCCTTCGCCAAGCGCCTCGTCTTCGCCAGGATGACCGCCAACGACACGCTGAACGCCATCCAGAATCTGCTGGACATGGGCGTGGCGCCTTTCCTCCTGGCCGCTTCCCTGGCGGCGGTCCTCAACCAGCGCCTCATCCGGCGGCTGTGCGTGAACTGCCGGGAGCCCTATCCGGTGACCGAGGACCTGCAAAAGGAGATCGGCCTCAGGCTGCCCGCGGACGGCCGGTTTTACAGGGCCAAGGGGTGCGGCGCCTGCGGCGGGACCGGCTACGCGGGAAGCGTGGCCATTTTCGAACTCTATCTCCCCAGCGAGGAACTCAACAAGATGATCGTCGCCAAGGAGTCCGCTCAAGCGCTGCGGCAGAGGGCCCAGCGCGAAGGCCTTACGTCGCTGAAAGTGGACGGGGCCCTTAAGGCGCTTTCGGGATTTTGTTCCCTCGAAGACGTGATGAATTCGCTGTAGCGGGCGGAGGGGGTAAGGCCATGCGCCAGAACATCGTTCTCAGGTTGCGCGACGGCGCCATGGAGAAATGCTCTATTTACTCCCACTTCTCCGCCGCTTACCGAAAACTCAAGGTGTTGGACACGGTGGGCAACCTCAAGACGGTGGACTTGCAGGACGTGAAGGCCATTTTCTTCGTTCGCGAACACGAGGGCAATCCCGGATACCGCCCCAACCCGGAGTTCACGGAAAACTCACCCAAGGCCGGGAAGGTGGTGAGGGTCACCTTTCCCGACGGGGAGGTTCTCCGGGGCAAGGTGTTGAACCTGGCGGAGGGATCGAGCGGATTCTTTCTGTTCCCGCCCGATCCCCTGGACAACAACTTGAAAATCTTCGTCGTACGGAGTTCGAGTACGAGAGTCGAGGTAGAGTCTTGAATCAAGTGATCGCGGGGCTCACCAGCCGCCTGAGGGAGAGCATGGGCGGAGCGTTGCCGCCGGACCCGGCGGGCGGCCAGAAGGAAGTGCCGAGCGCGGAACAGTGCATGGTCGTGCTGGGCGAGGCCCTGCACACGGTCAGCATGGTGGGGCTGGCCATCCTCTGGCGGAAGAACAACGACCAGCGCTCCCTTGCCCAAGCCTCCGTGGACGCGCTGTGCGACCCGTCCATGGAGAGCCATATCCGGTTCCAGTCGCTGCTTTTCCCGGCGCATCGCGACGCCTTCGCCCAAGTCTTCCCCGTCCAGTACGTGGGGAAGGACCTCCTCCCCCTCTATTTGCGGAAGTATTTGCAGGTGCTGGAGGAGCTGGGCCAGATCGCCCGCATGCCCACCCAGGATCGTAAGGGGAGAGACCTCGAACAGTCCCTGGAGCACGCCCTGACCTTCCTGGTGAACAACTGGGCCGGGGCCCTGGCCATCCTTCGGCCTTCCGCTCGCGCGCCCGAGGGACCCTCCGTGGAGATTCTCTCGGGGCCGGCGCCCACGGGCAAAGTGCGCTCCCTCTCTCACCAGATCAGGCCGGGCCTCTACCTCGTTTCGGATGCGGGCCAGCCCGTGCCCCTTCATCCATTTTTCTATCTGGACGAAGACCAGGGCTTCATGTTCCGGATGCTCACTTCGGACGGTGCATTCTTTCGGCACCTGGGCCGGGACGGGTACAGCCTCTTGTTCAAGGCCCTCCTGCTCACGGATCTTGGCGACTTCCTGTTCAGGGCCGGCGCCTACGACCGCGCCGTGCGCCTGTATAGGCTCCTGGAACAGGAGAACAGAGAGGCGGCGGTGGTCGTGTCCGCCCTGAACCACTGCATCAACGCCAGGGAGTACTCATCCCGGGGCGAGGCGGTGCGGGCCTGCTCCGAGTGGGAGCTGGCCCTCACGGTGCGGCCGGACGTGCCCATCCTCTATTACGAGGCCGCGCACGATTATCTGGGCCAGAAGCGATTCGCCCAGGCCGTGGGCGTCCTCAACCGGCTCCTGGAGCGCTATCCGCTCAGCGACGAGGGGTACGTGGCCCTGGGCGGCGTGTACATGGCCAAGCACGATTTCGGCCGGGCCCAGCGGGCCTACGAGAAAGCTCTCCTCCTGAACCCTCACCACCCCGAGGCGGCGGACCGGAAGCAACAGGCCCAGGACCGCCTGGAGGCCAAACCCTTGGGGGAACCCGAGAAAGCCGAAGCCGCGCCCGAGGACATCCTCCTCAACCTCACCCACCGGGTGCGGCTCAAGCCGCGCCTGCCTCTCGTGGGCCGAGAGAGCGCCCTGGACCAGATGGTCGAAATCCTCGCGTGCAGGGAAAAACGCAACGTCCTGGTGGTGGGCGAACCGGGCGTGGGAAAGACGGCCCTCGTGGAGGAGCTGGCCCTCGTCCTGCAGGACCGCACGGCTCCCGAGGTCATCCGGGGCAAGTTTATCTCCGCCTTGAACTTGGGCGCCCTCATTTCGGGGGCGCGATTTCGGGGCCAATTTGAAGAGCGGGCCCTGGAGACGGTGAGGAAAGTACGGGAGCGCGGCCACGTGCTTCTCGTGGAAAACATGCACCAGATGGTGGCCACGGGAGGGTCCAAGGGCGGCTCTCTGGACTTGGCGAGCCTGCTCAAACCTCACCTGGTGAGCGGCGAAATTCAGATGATCGGAACCACCGACGAGGAATCCTACGCCGCCATCCTCGAAAAGGATCCCTCCCTCCTCAAATACTTCCACCTCCTGCGCATCGAGGAGCTGAGCATCGAGCAGGTGCAGGAAGTGGTTCGGAACCGGACGCCCATGTACGAAGACTTTCATGGCGTCACCTTCCCCGGCGGCCTCGTGGAGAAAAGCCTCGATCTGATCCGGCTCTCCATCAACGATCGCGCCCTCCCCGAGAGCGCCCTCGACCTCATGGACCGGGCGGCCTCGCGCACCGCCAGGGCCATGGCCCTTGGCAGGCGCCAGGGCGCGGAGGTGACCCGCCATGACCTCCTCCAGACCCTCTCCGAAATGTCGGGCGTGGCCTACGAGCGCCTGTCTCTCCTCGACAAGGACCGGCTCGCCCACATGGAAGGCCTCCTCTCTCACCACGTGGTGGACCAGGAGGAGGCCGTGGCCAAACTCAGCCGCCTGGTGAGGACGGCCAAACTCGGGCTCGATCTCAACCCCCAGCGGCCCGACGGCGTCTTCCTCTTCGTGGGGCCCACGGGCGTGGGCAAGACGGAGCTCGCCCGCTGTCTGGCGGAGCTCCTTTTCGGAGACAAGGAAAAGCTCATCCGCATCGACATGAGCGAGTACATGGAGCGCATTTCCACCTCGCGCCTCATCGGTACGGCGCCCGGCTACGTCGGCTACTACGACCAGAACCAGCTCACCGACCAGGTGCGCAAGAACCCCTACTGCGTCGTCCTCTTCGATGAGGTCGAGAAGGCCGACCCCCAAGTCCTCAACCTTTTCCTTCAGATCTTCGACGCGGGCCGGCTCACGGACGGCAAAGGCCGCACCGTCCGGTTTCACAACGCCACCATCATCATGACCAGCAACGTGGGCACCCACCTCTTCTCCAAGGGCCGGGTGGGGTACAGCGAGGGGAGCGGCGCCCTGGCGGACGAAGAGGCCATCATGCGCGAGGTACGAGCCGAGTTCACGCCCGAATTCCTCAACAGGGTGGACGAAGTGGTCCTCTTCAAGAGCCTGACGGCGGACTCCCTCAACAAGATCGTCGACCTCCAGCTTGAAGACCTCACCGGGCGCCTGGCGCACCAGGGCAAGGCCTTCATCTTGGAGCAGGGCGCCAGAGATCTTCTGGCCAGTGAGGGATACTCCTTCGAATACGGAGCCCGCAACCTCGGGCGGATCCTGCGCCGCAAGGTGCTCGAACCCATGGCGGAGCTGGCCCTGGAGCCCGAATGGGACCGGGCCGTGGCCGTTCGGGTGGCCAGCGCGGGTGCCGGGATACTCCTCCAGCTTCTCTTCGAGGGGGGAGAAGTGGCCCTTGAAGTGGCGGCGCCCGAGCAGGAATCCGAGACGGAGCGGAGAAAATAGCGTGGCGCGTGCTCGGGGCGAGCGACGCCCGTAAGGTATACCCTTGCCCGCGAGATATGAGACGGAGCCCGGATGAAGATTGGGGTCATCCCGCCAGTGCCCATGGAGCCCTTCTCGGCGTCGCCCCACGAGGCGGCCAACCTCTGGAGCGCCTTCTTTCTGGCCAGAGACCGCGAGACTTGGGTGGAGACGGCTCGCCTGGCGGGCTTTCCGGATAACTTCTCCCTCTGGGCGCGATGCCTCTACGGCATGGTCTTCGAGACGGCCACTCAGACGGTCTACTACCCCGAGCCGGGCCTTCCCAAGGAGGTGGCCCGGGTCATGCAGCTCCTCGGCGAGCAGGAGGTGCGGGTCGTTCCCTTCAGCTTCCCCATCCTCCGCAACGAAGGCCGCCTCCGGGATGAACTGGCCAAACTTTCCGAAAGTCTGGAGGTGGCACCCGGCATCCTGGAGGCGGTTCTCGCTCGCTGGGCCGAGGTGCGGACCTCCCTGAGGCGGTTCGATGGACTCCAGCAGCGGTCCGCCGGGTTCTCTTCGCGAGAGTATGTCTCCATGCTTGCCCTGTGTATGGACCCGCGCCGCGACGTGGACAGCATCCGAAGGGAAGTGGAAGCAGGGATCCTGACCTACCAGGACGTGGGCCGCGACCGGTGGACGCGGGTGGGCATCCTGGGGTTGACCCCCTACCGCGAGGGGTTTTACGATGCGCTGGAGGAACGCAGGGCCGTGGTGGTCTACGACGAATGGGGCGTGGAGAACAACCCCATGGCCACGGCCACGGATCTGGTGGGGCTCTACAACCGCTGCCCGATCCCCTATGGGCTGAAACGGCGGCAGGAGCGGGCCCTCCGTGAAATCGCCTCACGCCGCATCAGGGGCGTGATCCTCGGAGTCGAATACATGTGCGAAAACATCCGGGACGAAGGATTTTTCCGGGCCAACCTGGGGCTGCCCGTGCTGGTCTTGGAAAGCGCCAGGGGCGTTCCCCTGTCCGATGTGGAAACTCACCAGCTCGATCGCTTCCTGAACGAGTGCGGGCGGTCCTGATGGTCCGCTGGCGCCTTCTGGACGATCCCGAACCCAAGCCCGGGGCATGGAACATGGCCCTCGACGAGGTCCTCTTCCGGGCCGCCGAGGAGGGCCGGGCGGAAGGCCCCGTGCTGCGTCTGTACGCCTGGTCCCCCGCCTGCCTCTCCATCGGATTCCACCAGGCCCTGGATGAGACGTGTGACCCAGCCTTCTGCGCCCGCGCGGGGTACGACGTGGTGAGGCGCTCCACGGGCGGCAAGGCGGTCCTGCACGACGACGAAGTGACCTACGCCGTCGTGGGGAGGCACGATCTGCCTCCCTTTGCGGGGCTCAGCCTCGGACAGACCTACGTCCTCATCGCCGGAGGGCTTAGGTACGCCCTCGCCTCCCTAGGCCTGGACGTGGTGCTGAGCGAGCGACCTTCGGCGGTGACCCCCCGCGGCGGAGCGCCCTGCTTCCTCGTGCCCTCCGAGGGGGAAATCACCGTGGGCGGCCGGAAGGTCGTGGGCAGCGCGCAGCGGCGGGGCGCCAGGGCGTTCTTGCAGCACGGCGCCGTGCCCCTGAACCTGGACTACCGGGCCTTGGCCTTGTCCTCCGGACAGTCCGAAGCCAGCATCCCGGCCTACCGCCGGGCCTTCGCCGGGGTGGCGGCCCTCAATCCCTCCATCACGCGAGAGGCTCTGCGCAAGGCCCTCGTGGAGGGGTTCAGGCGGACATTTCCCGAGGCGTGGGATGACCGGCCTCCCAACGAGGCGGAGGCCAGCGCCGCCCAGGTGCTCGCGCGGGAGCGCTTCGGCGCGCCGTGGTGGACGCAAAACGTGCCCGGCGGGAACGCCGTCGGCCCCGGGCGGGAGCGAGCCAGGGCGGCCACACGTTTGTGAGCAAGGCCGGCGAGGGAGAGGCCCCGGTGGCCCGCCCCTCAGCCTGGCCGGGGCCCGAGCATGAGCCGCCTGGGCGGCGAGGAGGTGAAGGATGTTGAAGCTGACCTATCACGGCCATTCCTGCTTCGAGTTAGAGGCGGAGGGACACCGGGTCATCGTGGACCCCTTCATCAACGGCAACATGCACGCCAAGATCAAGCCCTCCGACGTGAAGGTCGAAGCGGTCCTGGTGAGCCACGGACACGGGGACCACGTGGGAGACGCGGTGGAGATCGCCAAGAGCAACGACTGTGAGGTCGTCACCAATTTCGAGATCGCCAACTGGATGCAGGGCCAAGGAGCCAAGGCCCACGGCATGCACATCGGGGGGGCCCACACGTTTCCGTGGGGCAGGGTCAAACTGACGCCCGCCTTGCACGGATCCTCACTGCCGGACGGAACCTACGGCGGAAACCCCGCGGGCCTGCTCATCTGGATGGGCGGGAAGTGCGTCTACTTCGCCGGCGATACGGGCATCCACTCGGATATGGCCCTCTACGGGCGCCTGAACCCCATCGACCTGGCCCTCCTTCCCAGCGGGGACAATTTCACCATGGGCATCGACGATGCCGTGGAAGCGGCGGTCCTCTGCCAGACCCGCGAGGCCATGCCCATCCACTACGGCACCTTCCCCGTGATTGAGTCCGATCCCCGCGAGTTCCTGCGCCGGCTCACGGCCCGAGGCGTGAAGGGCCGGGTCGTGGGATTCGGGGAAACGGTCACGGTGTAGGGCAGGGACAGGGGACAGGGGACAGGGGACGAGAGCTGCTCCCGATGGCTTGAAGCCGAGGGGTGAGTCCAGCCTTCTTCCGCTTGATTCCGCGCACTGCATGAACGAAAAAAGGAGGGGCGAGCGCCCCTCCCTTTTCGTGGATCGTCAGGCTCGGCCTACTTTTTCCCGAACCAGAAGTGAACACCCATGAAGACTTCCCGGCCCGGTCCGGGCTGGTAGGAGTTGCCGTCCGGGTCCGGCTCCGTGAAGGCGATGTATTTCTTGGCGAAGGCGTTGCGCAGGGAGAGCATGACCTCGCCGCGGCTGTGGACGGTCCGCCATTGGTAGGCCACCCGGGCGTGGACGAGGGTATACCCGCCCGTGTAGGGAACGTTGGTGGGGTCCACGTAGTTGCGGCTCTGCGCCTCCCCCGAAAGTCCCAGGATCCAGTGGGTCACGGGAGTGTACTGGACGTCCAGGTATGCCTGATGGGCCGGGCTGTTGGGCAGCCAGTTTCCGGGCGCGGCCGTGGGAAAGACCTTGCTGCTGATCTGCGTGTACGTGAAGTGGTTGTAGGTGTAGGCCAGGCGGACCGCCAGGCTCTCCACGGGGAACCAGCCGAAGGCCGTCTCCAGGCCGTACCGGCGCGTATCTCCCGCATTGCCGTAGAAGGTCTCCAGAGGACGGCTGGGCACGCGATACCGTTCGAAGTCGTCGTTGGTGTGGAGGTAGAATCCGGCCACGTCGTACGAGACCTTGCCGATCAAGGTTCCGCGGATGCCCAGCTCCTCGCCCACGGAGGTGGCGGGCTGGATAGTGGTGTTGAACCCTCCCTGGTGGATGGGGTTGGCCAGCATCTCCTCCGTGGCCGGGGGCATGAAGCCCTGTCCCCACGTGGCGTAGACGCCGAAGTCGGGTTGGGGGTTCCAGGTGAGGCCCAGGCGGCCCGTGGTCTTATTGAACTCGCGGGCTCCGCTCAGATCCACGCCGCCCAGCTTGAGGCGGTCGTTCAGTTCGTTGCGGATGCTGTCGTGGCGAAGGTTCAAGGTGGCCGCCCACTGGGGTCCGAACTCGATGCGGTCCAGGGCGTAGACGCCGTACCCGTGCTGGCTGATGGTCTCGTCCGAAACCTTGGTGGGCCCCTCGACGGCGTGGCCGAGATTGGGACGGCGGTACTCGTCGATGTCCTGCCACGACGCGTCGGTGCCCAGGCTGAAGTGGTTCTTCACGGGGCCGGTGCCGCTGTGGAAGGTGTACTGGACCATGGCGCCGGGGTTTTTCAGCGTCCGGTGCTGGACCGTGGCGGGCACGGACTCCACGAAGTCGGTGTTGCGTCCGTAGACCGTGAAATTCAGGTCCTGGTTGGAGGCGACCTTGGCGGCGCCGACGATGCCCGCGGTGAAGCGGCGGGTCTGGGCGAACTCGTTCTGGCGGGCCGAGTCCGGGTTGGCCTGGTTCGGGTTCTCGCGGACCTGCTGGGCATTAAGCCCTTCGGGGTTCTCGTTGAAATAGCTCGTTCCCATGATCACGGCGCTGAGCTGGAACGAGGGGGTCACGACGAACCTGAACTTGCCGTAGAGGTTGGTTGAGAAGAAGGCCGAGTGATCGCGGTTCCCGTCGCCCATGGAGCGCGATGCGGAGACGCGGTAGTCCGTGGAGGCGGTGGCTCCGCCGAACTCGCTCAGCGCCTTCCAGAACCGGTTGGTCCCGCCCTCGGCCATGACGTCGGCGGCGTTCGGGTCGGAGCGGCCGTCCTTCGTGATGATGTTGATGACGCCGGCGGACGAGCCTCCGCCGTAAAAAGCTCCCGAGGGGCCGCGGATCACCTCGATGCGCTGGACGGTGGACCAGTCCACGTCGTACAGGTCCGGTGCGAAGCCGCTGGGGTCGTTGAGGGGGATGCCGTCCAGCAGAACCTGGATGCCCCGGATGCCCCTCTCCGTAAGGATCCCCTGGCCGCGAATAGAGATGTGAGACTTCTCGCTGTCATATTGAGTATCCACCTTCACGCCCGGCACGAGCGCGAGGGCTTCGCCCGGGGAGATGGCCTTGGGCATGGCCTCAAGGGTGTCCTCGCCCACCACCGACGTGGCCCCCGGCGCCTCTTTGTAGGGAACGCCCATGCGGGGCGCCGTGACGACGATCTCGCTGTAGCCAGCAGGTGTCATGGAGCCTTGCTGGGTTTTGTCCTGGGGGGGCGCTTCTTGGCCAGAGGCCCGAACCGGCCCCAGGAGGAAAAGTGACGCAAGGATCGCCCCGCCGATGACCGGGAAACGCACGGATGATTTCAAATGCACATGGTCCTCCCACGCATGATGAATGATGCCCTCCCACTCGGAGCCGCGCCTCGAGCCGCGGCCCCGGATGGCGAATCGCTGGCGACGATGAACGTTCGTTTCGTGGGCGGGAGGAGGTTAAATCCTGAGGGGAATGATGAGGGGACGGCCGGAACCGCTCCCTGCGCGGGGCCGCGCGGACGGCTCCCTTTGGCGAACCTCCGCGAAGTCTGTCCCTGAAGCGGCCGGCAGCCCGAGGCCCTGAGATGGCGGAGCCGGGGCGAGGGTCTCGCCCCGGCCAGGAAACGCGCTCGGATCGGCGGATTCTGATCCTTCAATGGAAGCCAAATCACTCTGGCCGCGGCCTTCGGTCAGCCACAGTTCGCCTCCTTCGAGGGAGACCCTCGGCAGGGGAGCCCGGGCTTCCCAAGCGATTCGGAAGGGAGCGCTCCAGGCCCAGGCCAGCTCCTCGCCCTCCACCCCAGCGCGGATGCGGAGGCGCGCCACGTCACACGGCAGATTGGGGACGCGCCAGCGGTACGTCCGAAGCCGGGGGTCCAGGCACGTGGTCAGACGGAGTTTGATGGGCACGGGCGATTCGCAGACGAGGAGGAGTTCGAACTCCGCCGTGCCTTCGGGCAGGGCGTTCCACGAGAGGGTGAGGTCCTGCCCCGGCAGGAAGACGGGGGCGTCCGAACCGAGGTCCAACACAGCCCGGGCACGGGACGCAAGGGCAGACATGGGCAGGCACAGCAGAGCCGCCAGGACGAGGAGGCGGCGCCACCCGATCCCTGCCGGTCTTGGGGCCATCCTAACCATCGCGCCGCCGGTGTCTCTTATCCTGCCTCACGTGCACCTCGCCTCTAGTTGTAATGGATGAAGGGCAAGCAGGTGACCCTGCGCTTGCTCCTTACGGCCCTCCAGCATATTCTGTCAACGTGCTTGTTCCTGTCAATGGGTTTGCGGTACATTGCAGGCATCATCTCGGGGGGCGCCATGGCAAGACGCGCAAGACTGGAATCGCCAGGGGCCGTCTATTGGGTTGAGACCCGATGCATCGATGGGACGGGCCGTGCCCTCGACGCGGCCGACAGGGACCGCTTCATGAAGATACTGGGCCACGTGGTGACGCGCCACAGGTGGATCTGCCACGCCTACTGCGTTTTGGAAGCGGGGTACGACCTGGTCGTGGAGACGCCCGAGGCCAACCTGTCCAGGGGCATGCGCGACCTGAACGGGGAGTTTACGCAGGGTTACAACCGCCGGCGGGGCCGGAAAGGGCCAGTATTCAAAGGACGATTTGGCTCCTGGCCGGTGGAAAAGGGGACGCCCCTCGTGGACGTGTGCAGGGAGGTCGTCCTGGCACCCGTCCGCGCAGGGCACGTCAAGAAGGCGGGAAAGTGGCGCTGGAGCAGTTTCGGGGCCACGGCAGGGGCCGACGATCAGGCCCACGTGGTCAATCCCTCCTGGCTCCTGGCCCAGTTCGGCGGGAGGCCCAAGAAGGCGAGGAACCGCTACGAGAAATTTGTGAAGGCGGGGGCGGGGAAGGCACTGCCCTCGGTAGTCCGGGTGCACTTTGTGGGATCGGAGGCGTTTGGCGCACAGTTGGAACCCCGCCAGCCGGCCATGAGGCCCCCTTCCAAGGCCCCCCCGGGGCGGCCGCCTCTCTCGCGATTTCTGCCTCGCGCGCTCGCCGATGACCACGCCCAACGGGACCGCCGTGTCGCGGAGGCTTACCTCCGGTTTGGCTACACCCTCGCCGAGCTGGGAGGGGCCTTGGGGCTCCATCCCGCTACGATTAGCCGCATCGTACGGAAGGCGGAGCGGCGTCAGGAGGAAAGTGTAAAGGGTGAAAAGTGAAAAGTGAAAAGTGAAAAGTAAATAGTGAAAAATGAAAAGGAAGGAAAGAGAGGGCACCGCCCTCTCCCTGCTTTAGGCCAGCGCCCCTGTCCGCTTGGGGCGTTGCCGCGTCTACCCCTAAAGGCACCCTGCGATCGCCTCTCCTGCGTGCCGGTCTTGTGACACTTCGGCCCCCCTTCTTGGGCACTTGGCTTCCTTCGCCCTTCGCCCTTCCCAATTCGCAATTCCCGCCATCCATAGTATACTTAGCCGCTTTGCGGAGGCCCGATGGATCTGAATTTTCTGCGGAACGTGGCCAAGCCGACGCGCTACACCGGCGGTGAAGTGAACGAAGTGGTCAAAGCGGAAGCCCCGGGGCTCCTGCACGTGGCTCTCGCATTTCCCGACGGGTACGACATCGGCATGTCCACCATGGGCCTCAAGATCCTCTACGGCATCGCCAACGCCCGGGAGGACATCTGGGCGGAGCGGGTGTTCATGCCCATGCCCGATATGGTCAAGGAGCTGGAGGCACGGGGGCTCCCCCTCTACGGGCTGGAATCCAAGCGGCCTTTGCGGACCTTCGACGCCATCGGCTTCACCCTTCAGTTCGAGCTTACGTACACCAACATCCTGCACATGCTTCGCCTCGGGGGCATTCCGCTCAGGGCGGCGGATCGGGGTCCCGGTGACCCCGTCATCCTCGCGGGCGGACCCTGCGCCGTGAATCCGGAGCCCATCGCGCCGTTCCTCGATGCGGTTTTCGTTGGGGATGGCGAGGAAGGCATCCTCGACCTCTGCGAGGTGGTGCGCGCCACGAAGGGCCGGCCCCGCGAGGAAGTCTGGCGGGCCCTGGCCAAGGTGGAGGGCACCTACGTTCCCGCCCTCTACCGCACCGAACGGGACCCCGCCACGGGGATGGAGGTGGTGCTGGGTCCCGTGGAGGATGGCGTACCCTTTCCCGTGCGGAGGCGCATCCTAATGGACCTCGCCCCGTACCCTTTTCCCGCGCGGGTGCTGGTGCCCCATCACGAAGTCGTCCACGACCGCTATTCCGTCGAAATTGCGCGCGGCTGTGCCGTGGGGTGCCGGTTCTGTCAGGCGGGATACATCTACCGCCCCGTGCGCGAGCGCGAGCCCGAGGCAGTCCGCGCTTCCGTGAGAGACGGCCTCAGGGCCACGGGTTACAATGAGACGACGCTCCTGAGCCTCAACGCCGGAGAATACGACGGCATCGAGCACCTCGTGGCGAACGTGGCGGCGGACGGGGCATCTCAGAGCGTCGGCGTGGCCATGCCCAGCCTGCGCGTGCCCTCACTCACCAAGGAGTTGGCCCGCTCCCTCTCCTCGGGGCGCAAATCGGGCTTCACGCTCGCCCCTGAGGCCGGCACCCAGAGGCTCAGGGATGTCATCAACAAGCAGCTCACGGACGAAGACGTGGCCCGGGCGGCGCAGGTGGTGTTCTCCTCGGGCTGGAACCTGGTGAAGCTCTACTTTATCATCGGCCTTCCCACGGAAACGGACGAGGACGTAGAAGCCATCGTGCGGCTGGGGGGACGCGTGGCCCGGGCGGGCAGAGAAGCCGGGTGCCGGAACCCGGGCGTGACCCTCTCCACGTCGTCGTTCGTTCCCAAGCCGTTCACGCCCTTCCAGTGGTGCGCCATGGCCCGCCCCGAAGTGCTCCGCGAGAGACAGGATGCCCTCAAGCGGGCCCTCAGACGCCCCGTCACCTACCGCTGGCACGACGTGGACGCGAGCCTGGTGGAAGGTGCGTTCTCCTTGGGCGACAGGCGCCTGGCCCCGGTGCTCGAAAAGGCCGCGGAGCTTGGATGTGCCTTCGACGGCTGGACCGAGCACTTCGACGCGGACAAGTGGAGAGAGGCCTTCGCGTCGTGCGGGCTGTCCACGGAAGACTACCTTTTCCGCGAGCGCGGACGCGACGAACGCCTGCCGTGGGACGTGATCGACGTGGGCCTCACCCGGGCCTTCCTGTGGCGGGAATGGGAGAAGGCGCTCGCCGCCGAGGTGACCGAGAAATGCGGGCCCAACGCGTGTCATGGCTGTGGGTTCTTTGCCAAGACTTGCCTCTCGGGCGAGCTGGAGCGCGCTCCCGTGCCGGAGCCGCCCCCCAACCCCGGCCGGGGAGCCAAGGTCATGGCACCGGCCAAATACCGGCTCCGATACCGCAAGGAGGGATTGGCGCGCTTCGTGGGCCACCTGGACCTCGTGGACATCCTCGTGCGGGCCCTTCGCCGTGCCGAGATCGCCCTCGCCTACTCCCAGGGCTACCATCCCATGCCCAAGGTCGAGCTGCCGGCGCCCTTGCCGCTGGGGGTGGAGGGCCGGGAAGAATGGATGGAGTTCCAAGCCGCCCCGCTTGACCGGGCCGTGCTCATGAAGCGGCTGGACGGCCTCCTTCCCGCGGGCCTGACGGCGGAACATCTGTTCATGATTCCACCCAGCTCCCCGCCCCTCTCGGCGCTCACCGTCCAGGTATACGAGATCGCCACGGGGCGGTTGCTTGAGGGCGAGAAGCTGGCCTTGGAGGGTCGTCTCGCGGGGTTCCACGCCGCGTCCGAGTGGCCCATCACCCGGGTATCCAAGGGGAGCAGCAGGACGTACGACCTCAAATCCCGCGTGCTCGCCGCCACGTCCGGACACGACCGAGTCGAGGTGCACCTCGTCCAGGGCGGCTTCATGGACTTCGTGGGCCTCCTGTGCCCCGGCACCGAACGGGATCGCCTCGCCCTGGCCCGATTGCGGTTCGAATTCCCCCCCTGACCCATGAGGCCGGCAGGAAAGGCCCCCGGTTGACGAGGGGGCGCCGGCTCGCGCTCGTCCCCGGGGTCCGCCTCGTAATCCTTGCCTGTTTCGAGTACAATAACCCTTTGAGCCGCCTAACGATTTCGGCGGCGGACTGGAGCCGATGAAGCAGGAGTTGCTGGTCACCAAGGACCGGTGGCAAGTGCAGATCGCCGTGATTGAGGAAGGCAGGCTTGTGGAGTATTTTCACGAGCCGACCCACCTTGAAGGCCTCGTGGGCAACCTCTACGTAGGCCGGGTGAACCGCATCCTTCAAGGGATGGAGAGCGCCTTCGTGGACGTGGGGCTGGAGCGTGACGGCTTCCTCTACGAGGGGGACATGGGCCCGTCGGGGCTGATGGACGAGGAGGTAGGCGACTTCGCCGACCGAAAAAGCTCCACCGTGAAAAACCTCCACGAGGGCGAGCGCCTGCTCGTACAAATCATCAAGGAACCCATGGGGGCCAAGGGCTCCAGGCTCTCCACAGAGATCGCCCTCCCGGGCCACTACCTGATTTACATGCCCTTCATGAACCACTTGGCCGTCTCGCGGAAGATCGGCGGGACGGAGCGGGGGCGACTGAAGGAGATCTTGCGGCGCCTCAAGCGGGAGGCCGTGGGGGGATTCATCGTTCGGACGGCCGCCGAAGGGGTGGCCGAGGAGGAACTGGCCGGCGAGATGCAGGCGCTGGCCGATTTATGGTCCCTCATCCGGCTCAAGAGCCAGCTCTGCGAAGCGCCCGCCCTGGTGCACCAGGAAGCGGACTTGGTGGGGCGCGCCGTGAGAGAGATTTTGCTGCGGGGCGAGGGAACGGTCATTACGGACGACGAGGAGATAGCCCAGCGTTGCCGGGAGCTGATGGAGACCCTCGATCTCAGCCCGTCCAGAATACGGGGGTGGGCCGACGCTTCCGTGCCCCTGTTCGACCATTACCGGGTCCAGCAGGAGATCGACAAGGCCCTCCGGCCGAGGGTCTGGCTTCCCTCGGGCGGATGCATCGTCCTCCAGTCCACGGAGGCCCTCGTGGCCATCGACGTGAACTCGGGACGCTACATGGGCAAGAAATCCCTGGAAGAGACCGCCTTCGCCATCAACATGGAGGCGGTGGCGGAGATCGTGAGGCAGATCCGCCTGCGAAGCCTGGGCGGCATCATCGTCATCGATTTCATCGACATGACGAAGAAAGCCCACCGCGAAGCCCTCGTGGCCAACCTCAACGAGGCGCTCAAGACGGACCGGGCCAAGTCCCGCATCCTCACCATCAGCGAGTTCGGCCTCGTGGAGATGACCCGAAAGCGCAGCCACCGCAGCCTCGAACGCGTCATGACGAGCGTGTGCCCCTGCTGCGAAGGCCGGGGACGAGTGCCCGCGGCTTGGCGGGTTGCCCAGCAGATTGCCCAAACCGTCGCGGGGATGAAGCAGTCCCGGCCGGCCACCGTGACCGCCTCGCCCGAGGTGGTCCGCTATCTGGAAGAGAACCGGGATCGCTTCGGTCTTGGAGCCACGACCCGGCTCGAGGCGGCGGCCCTCCCCAACCCCGCGGGATACTCGGTCAAGCCGAAGTAGCGGCGCGAAGCCCCTCCCCTCTCCTCATCACGGCATCTCCCCGTCTCGGCTTCCCTCAGACTTCGTCATCCTCAGGTCCCGATCGCGCGGACTCGCGGCGCGATCGCCACGCCCCCAGAACGAGATAGGCCACCAGCAGGCTGAGGAACGCGAAGACGAAGAGCCCGAGCCAGAGCTGGTAGTAGTGATAGAGGGAAGCGAGTTGGCCCCACTCCTGGCCGGCTCGGTGGGCGAGGAGAACCACGAAGGCTCCGAAGAGAGCGTTTCCCGCCAGGGCTGAGGCAGCCACGGGCAAGGTTCTCATCTTGAGCAGCCCCGCGGCGGGGAAGAGGACGATCCTGACGTAGGGCACGAAGCGGTTCAACACCAGCGGCCAGTAGCCCCACCGGCCCAGGAGGTGCTCCACCCGGCCCATGGGCCGAGCGAACCTGGGCCGCCTGAGGTACGCCTCGCCGAACCGCTCCCCCCACCAGAAGGCGAGCCACGCCCCCAAGGTCCCTCCCGCGGCTATGGAGCACGCCGAAATCCATCCCGCGCCGCCCTTCGCTCCTACGAGAAACACGCAGGCCACTTGAAGGACGTCGCCGGGAAAGACGGGAAGGGTATATTTGAGGAACGCGAAGAGGGCCAGGGCCCCATACAGATAGGCCAGGTTGTGCGGGAGCCAGGCGGCGGGGTCGTGCCAGAGGCTCATTCGCTCAGCTCGGGCAGGAGGCTGAGAAAGCGGACATAGTCCTTGCATCCGAAGAATTTGTTCACCCGAGCCTCCTCGCCCAGCGTCCGGGTCTCGACGCTGCCGTAGTGGTGTCCCGGGTGAATGATGAGGCCGGGCGGAAGGGTCCGAAGCTTGGCCAGGCTTTGAAAAAGGGCCCGAGCGTCGCCTCCCGGGAAATCGCTCCTGCCGACCCAATCCACGAAGAGGACGTCGCCCGTGAAAAGGGCCTCGCCCATCCGGTAACACGTTCCTCCCGGCGTGTGGCCGGGAGTGAAGATGACTTCGGTGCCCGGGACCTGGCCGAGCTTGCCCTCGCCCGGCAGCGCCGTGGCGGCCGGAACTCTCGCCCTTTCGAGGGGATGGACCCAGGTGCGCGCTCCCGTAGCCCTTTGAAGGTCCGAAAGGGTGGCCACATGGTCCGGGTGGGTGTGGGTGAGGAAGATCTCGGTCAGGCGGAGGCCGCGCGCGGCCAGGAGAGCGAGGATCTGAGGGGCACCGTAGGAGGGATCCACGCACCAAACCTCGCGGCCGGGTTCGTCCACGAGGCAGTAGGAACGGTTGGCGTCGCCGCCCACGTCCAGCGTGATGATCTCGCGCATGGGGTTCAAGAAGGAGCTAAGGGAGAGGCATGGGGCGCGGGAGGCATGCCTGCTCCTCGGTCCCATGCCTCAATCCTCGCGCCTCAGAAGGGAATGTCCTCGTCGCTGTATTCGGGCTCTTTTTCGGTGGCGCCGCGGTCGCCGCTCTTGGCGGGTCCGCCGTCACCCTTGCCGATCATGACCATGTTGTCGGCCTTGATCTCCGTAACGCTCTTCTCGTTGCCTTCCCGGTCCTTGTAGGTCCTCGTCCTGATGGAGCCCTCGATATAGACCTGGCGGCCTTTATGGAGATACTCGCCGCAGATTTCGGCCAGCTTGCCCCAGACCACCACCCGGTGCCATTCCGTGTGTTCCTGCTTCTGCCCTTCCTTGTCTTTCCAGGTTTCGTTGGTGGCGATCGTGAAATTCGCCACGGCACTACCGCTGGGCGTGTACTTCAGCTCAGGGTCCCGGCCTAGGTTCCCCAACAGAATCACTTTGTTAACGCTACCCATGAGCCACACTCCTTTCTACCCGTCCTTGGGTGCCCCTATAATACGAAAGTGGCCTTGGCGGTGTCAACGAGATTTTCAGGAGACCGGGAGCATGCGCATCGTAGGGGGAGAACACAGGGGCCGCAAGCTCTTCGCTCCCGAGGGTGAGGCCACAAGGCCCACGTCCGAGAAGGTGCGTGAAGCCCTTTTCGACATCCTCGGAGCGCGGGTGGCCGGCGCGGCTTTCGGCGACCTCTACGCCGGGACGGGCGCGGTGGGACTGGAGGCTTTGAGCCGGGGCGCCACCCGTTGCCTCTTCGTGGAACGCCGCCGCCGGGCGCTGGAATGCCTTCGGAGGAACATCGAGGCTTTGAGGGCCGGCCCGCGGGCCCGCATCCTTCCGGTGGACGCGGCGCAGGCCGTGGCATTGCTGGAGAAGGAGGGCCCGCCGCTGGACATCCTCTTTTGCGACCCGCCTTACGCGGACGGCCGCTGGCCCTCGCTGCTGGCGGCCATGGGTGCAAGCGGAATCTTGGCCGCGGGGTGCCTTCTGGTGGTAGAGCACGGCGCGAAGGCCCTCCCGGCCTGTCCCGAGGGGATGAAGCTGAGACGGAGCTACAGATACGGAGATACGGGACTCACGGTGTTTGAACGGACGGATGAGGAGAGGCGGGGATGTGGAAATGGGGAGATGCGGAGATGACGGAACGTGGCGGGGCCACCTCATTTCCTCATTCCCTCATTCCCGCCTCTCGATTCTTCGTCGAAGGCCCGCCCTCATGAGAGACGTCGTCGTTGGAACCGCGGGGCACATTGATCACGGCAAGACCCTCCTCGTCAAAGCCATGACGGGTATGGACGCGGACCGGTGGGCGGAGGAAAAGCGCAGGGGCATCACGCTGGACATCGGCTTTGCCACCCTGGCGTCAGAGAAGGGAACGCTCCACTTCGTGGACCTTCCCGGCCACGAGAAATTCATCAAGAACATGCTCGCGGGAGCTACGGGCGTGGACGTGTGCCTCCTGGTGGTGGCGGCCGACGAGTCGGTCATGCCCCAGACCGTGGAGCACGCGCAGATCATTCGGCTCTTGGGGGTCACATCGGGCGTGGTGGCCCTCAACAAGATCGACTTGGTGGACGCCGAGACCCGGGACATGGCCCTCCTCGAGCTATCAGAGTTTTTGGCGGGGCTGGGTTTCGGCTCATGGCCCGTCGTTCCCGTGAGCGCCCTCACGGGCGAGGGCGTCGCCGGGTTGGTGGAGGTCCTCTACGAGCAGGCGGCCCGGACGGAGCGGCCCGCCGAGGACCGGCCTTTCCGGCTCCCCGTGGACAGGGTGTTCCCCGTGAAGGGCTTTGGGACCGTCGTCACGGGAACGTGCACCGACGGTGTTCTGGAGGTGGAGGCCCGCGTGGAGGTGTACCCGGGAGGTGGACAGAGCCGGGTGCGGGGCCTCCAGGTCTTCGGCAAGGACGTGTCCAAGATTCAGGCGGGCCAGCGGGCGGCTCTCAACCTTCCGGACCTTCACCACCAAGATCTCCGGCGCGGCTGTCTGGGGGCCGCACCAGGCAGCATCTGGCCCACGCGGATGCTGGACGTACGCGTCGAGGTGCTTCCCACGGCCCGCCTCCCCGTGAAGTCCGGCTCTACCCTCGTTCTCCACCTTCACACCCAGGAGGTAGAAGCCCACCTTCACCTCGCCGGCGCCGCGGCGCTCGGTCCGGGCGAGTCTGCGCTGGCGCAGATACGGACCCCCGAACCCGTTATGGCCTGGCCTGGAGACAGGTTTATCTTGAGACAGCCCGCTCCCGCGGGGACTGTGGCGGGAGGCGAGATCCTTCTCGTGGCCCGACGCAAAGCCCGTTGGCGGAGGAGCCTCGAACGGGCCACGGCGGAGGCCCTGGAGGGAGGGGACCTTCTCGGGGCCCTTCTCGTGGAAGCCGGGCCCGTGGGCGTGGACGCGGGCCAGGCGTCGGCCCGTCTGGGCCTTGGGCCTGAACGCGCCCGGGCGCTAGCCGAAACGACCGAAGCGACAGGTACGTGCGTGCGCTGGGGCCAGGGAAATTGGTGGCTGGCGCCTGGCGAAGCCAAGGCGTGGCTCGACCGGTCCGAGGCCTGGCTCACGGCGAGACACGGCGGCAAAGGCCCGATGGAATGGTTTCCCAGGCAGGAATTTCTGGTGCGCTGGCAGCGGGTGCTGGGATCTCATGCGGAGGCCCTCCTGGAAGCACTGGTGGAGGCCGGCCGCGTGGAAACCCGGGGAGACGGCATCCGGGCCGCGGGGCACCGGCTTCAGCTCACGGCGGCGCAGGAAGCCGCGGCGCGCGGGGTGCGCTCGGCCCTCGGCGGTGAGGGGTATCCCATCCGCACGGGCAAGGAGATGGAGGAGGAGCTGGGTTCCGCCGCGAGGCAGGTCCTGCCCCTTCTGACAGCGGCCGGCGACATCGTGCGATTCGGGGGCGATTTCTTCATGGCCGCCTCCACGCGGGACCTCCTGCGCGCGGCCCTGGCCGCCAGGGCGCGCGAAGAAGGCGCCGTCCTGTCCGTGCCCCAATTCAAGGAGGCGCTCGGCATCACCCGGAAATATGCCATGCCCCTTCTCGAATATCTGGACGACCTGAAATGGACCCGCCGGGAAGGGGACGGGCGCAGAATCTTGGTTCAGTGAGGGCAAATATGTGAAAAGTGAAAAGTGAGGAGTGGGGGAGTGAGGAGTGAACCCCCACGAGCTTCCAGGCCTCAACTCTCAACTCTCAACCCTCAACTCTCAACTCTCAACTCTCAACCCTCAACCCTCAACTCTCAACTCTCAACCCTCAACTCTCAACTCTCAACTCTTAACCAACACCCCTGTCCGCCTCGCACTCTTCCCCCTCGTGGGCCGACCTGCTACAATCGGCGTTCATTCGAGGAGTTGGCCTATGCCCATCGATCCCAATACCCCCCCTATCGACATCCTTCGCATGGCGCTGGAGCGCGAGAAAAAGGCTCACGCTTTCTACAAGGAGGCCGCCGCCGTGGCTCAGCACCCCGCCACCAAGCAGACGCTCCTGGAGATGGCCGAGGAGGAAGAGCGGCACGTTCGCCACATCGAGGAACAGCTCGACCGCTTTTTCTACGCGGACAACTGATTGGCCCGTTTCGAGACTGCCGTGAAACTGCCTTCGGGGCGCATCTACCTGGACTTCAACGCCACGACGCCCTTGGCGGGACCCGTGGCTCAAGCCCTGGAATCTGCCCAGCGCGAACTTTTCGGCAACGCCTCCAGCCTTTACCGCGAAGGGCGGGACTCCATGGCCGCCCTCTTCACCGCCCGGGAGCGCGTGGCCGCCCTGGTGGGCTGCGAACCCGGCGAGGTGATCTTCACGGGGTCGGCCACGGAGGCCGACCACCTGGCCGTCGCATCGGCCCTCCACGGGGCGGATCCAGGGCGCACCCGGGTTCTCCTGAGCGCCATCGAGCACCCGGCCGTCTTCGATCAGCGAGACTCCATGGAGAGGAAAGGGTTCCAGGTCGAGGAGATCCCTGTCACGGCGCAAGGGGTTCTCGACTTGGCCCGTTTCGAGGCCCAGATGGGCGAAGACGTGGCCCTCGTGAGCGTCATGGCCGCTCACAACGAATCGGGGGTCCTCCAGCCCTTGGAGGACGTGGGACGCCTGTGCCGCCACTACGGCGCCCTTTTTCACACGGATGCCGTTCAGGCCCTGGGCAAAGTCTCCTCGCCTTGGAGGACGGCGCGGCCCCATTACGTGGCCGTGGCCGCGCATAAACTTTACGGGCCCAAGGGAATCGGTGCTCTGGCGGCTCGGAATGGGGCTCCGCTGGTTCCCCTCCTCGTGGGCGGAGGCCAGGAAGAGGGGCGGCGGTCATCCACCGAGGCCGTTCCTTTGGCCGTGGCCTTTGGTGCGGCCTGCGAACTGGCTGTCAAAGCTCTTGATCAGGGGGGGCGATTGGCCCAGCTCAGGGATGACATGGAGCGCCGGCTCAGGAAGGACCACGGCGCCGTGGTGCATGGCGGGGAGGCCCCGCGGTTGCCCAATACCTCCTTTTTCAGTCTTCCGGGGTTCTCGGGTCCCGCCCTCGTTTTGGCCTTGGATGAAGCGGGAGTGGCCATTTCCACCGGGTCCGCCTGCCACAGCGGGGGTACGGCGGGTCCCAGGGTTCTGAAAGCCATGGACGTGGATCAGGGCCTCATGGGATCGGTTCTTCGCGTCAGCCTCGGCCGGGAAAGCGAACGGCAGGACACGGAGACGCTCCTCTCCCTTCTTCCCGCCATCCTGAAGCGGCTGAAAGGTGGGCCAGAGGCTTGACGCCATGAGCGAAAAGGTTGAAGCTTTAGACCGTGTATGGGTTCTGGTCTGCAAGGGAGATTCGTGCAGCCAGAAGGGGAACCCCGAGAAGATCCGCGTCGCCCTCAAGCAGGCGGCGAGGGAACTGCCCGCCAAACGCGTGAAGGTATCGTACGTCTCCTGCCTTGGCATGTGCGGTGAAGGGCCGAACGTTTTGGTATGCAAGGGGGGCGTCGCCTTCAAGCGGTGCGGCGGGGCCGATGGCGGGGAGATCATAGCCGAAGTGAGGCGGGACCTTGAACGAACTGATTCGTGACCCCAATACCCGAAAAGTCCTGGACCGCGTGAGTGATGGGGTCATCGTCACGAATCTTGAGCGGAAAATTGTCTTCATCAACGAAACGGCCCGGCGCCTCCTGAGGTATTCCGAAGGGGAAGTGGCCGAGGCGTGCTGCAAGCAGATCACCCGCTCATCCGAGTGTGAGTATTCGTGTCCCATGACCAGGGCCATGCAAAACGGCCAGGACATGTCGGGCGTCCCCATGTGGTACCGCACCAAGGACGGCCAGCTCCTCAATTGCCTCACCAGCGTGACCCTCTTGCGGGACGACTCGGGCCACATCGTGGGCGGGGTGGAAGTCTTCAATGACATTTCCCAGATCACGCGCCTGCAGGAGTCGGCCCAGGAGCGGTTCTCCTTCTCCAGCATCATCGGCCACAACAAGACCATGCAGGAGGTCTTCGACCTGATCAAGCTGGTCGCGGAGACGGACTCTACGGTTCTGATCACCGGCGAGAGCGGGACGGGCAAGGAAATGGTGGCCAACGCCATCCATTTCAACTCCACGCGAAGGAGCCGGGCCTTCGTCAAAGTCAACTGCGCGGCGCTGAACGAGGGCGTCCTGGAGAGCGAGCTTTTCGGGCACGTGAGGGGAGCCTTCACCGGAGCCATCGCCGATAAGATGGGCCGTTTCGAGCTCGCCCACGGCGGTACCATCTTTCTGGACGAGATCGCGGAAATACCTCCGGCCACGCAAGTGAAGCTCCTGCGAGTCCTTCAGGAGGGCGAGCTGGAGCGGGTGGGATCGGCCAGGAGCACCAAAGTGGACGTACGGGTCGTGGCCGCAACCAACAGGGACTTGGTTACGGCGCTGGAGGAGGGGAGCTTCAGGCAGGACCTCTACTACCGGCTCAACGTCTTCCGCATCACCCTGCCGCCCCTCCGCGAGCGGCGTGATGACGTTCCGCTGCTCGTGGACCACTTCATCAAGAAGATCTCCGCCAAGATGCCTGCCAAGAAAGTGGAGCGCATCGAGGCCGATGCGCTGGCGCGTCTCATGGACTACCGGTTCCCCGGCAACATCCGCGAGTTGGAAAACCTGGTGGAGCACGCGGCCATCCGATGCCAGGAAGGCATTATCCGGACGCGCGACCTGCCGCTGCCCAGCTCCGCGCAGCCCGAAGAGTCTCCCATGCCCCTCTATCAGATCCACTCCCCCTTGGAGACCCTTGAGCGCGATCTCATCCTCAAGACCCTGGATGCCAATGAGTGGAAGATCAGCCGCACGGCCCAGCACCTCGGCATAAGCCGGGTCACCCTTTGGCGGAAGATGAAGGAGTACGGGGTTCAAAAGCGGACAGCCGCCACCACGTGAGGCCTCGCGCGGGCGGAGGGGCGCATCAGCCCCTCGGGGTGATCCTGAACGACAACGTCACGCTGGCCCCTGACGCGGGAGCGGCGTAGACCTGATACGTGCCGGGTCCCAGTTCCAGATCGTCCAGCGGGACAGGGTCGGAGACGACGCCCCCGGGTGTCCAGTAGTACACCAGCACCGTCTGCCCGCCACGCCGGATGCTGAAGCCTTTCACGGGATCCCGCTCTTTGCCGGCGCATGGGCGCCCCGGGAGAAGGGTCACGACCTTGAAAAAAGAGGCGGCCTGACTGGTAGGCACCGTGAATCCGGTGGGCGCCGGGTCGCAACCAGGACCGCAGGCGGCCGTGAGGACGGTCTCCCCGGTGCTCGCGGCTCCCGTGAGGCACAGCAACAGCAGGAGGAGAGCGGTTCCAAGGGCCATCAAACGGGCCATGGCTGGAGACCTCCTGATGAACTATACCATGGCCTGCCAGCCCATCACCCCTGTGGTATCCTGCGGAAGGAAATGGGCGGCGAGGGTCAGGCAGGTGCCGCCGTGGATGGGCCAGAGTCTGGCGGAGGATGAATGAGCCCCACGAACTGTCCAACGTGCGGAGGCTCGGGGTACTTGGTTGAAGAGCACGGGGGCGCCCTGGTGGCCCGCCCCTGCTCTTGCCGCATTCCGGACCGCGCCACCCGCCTCGTGGAGCAAGCCTCCATCCCGCTCCGGTATCGCAAGGGCTACACCTTCGACACCTTCAGACCGGCCCACCCCACTCAGGAAGAGGCCCTCATGCTGTCCCGGCGGTTCGCGGAGGACTATCCCGTCCTTCCCGAGGGGGCCAATGGCCTCCTCTTTCTGGGACCCTGCGGCGTGGGCAAGACGCACCTGGCCGTGTCCATCCTCCAGGAAGTGGTGGTTCGCAAGGGAATGCCGGCCCTGTTCGTGGACCTGAACGGACTCTATCGAGAGATCAGGGCGACCTACGGCAGGACGGGCAGCGAAGAAACGGAGTACGACATCCTGAATCCCCTGGTGGAAACGCCCCTCCTGCTCATCGATGAACTGGGCTGCGTGGCCACCCCGTGGGCCCAGGACACCCTTCACTATCTCGTGAGCCAGCGCTACAACGAGCAGCGCCCTACCCTGTGTACGAGCAACTACCTGGATTCGCCCGGACCGGGCGAAACGGCCCTCGATGACCGCATCGGCACGCGCACGCGCTCCCGGCTCATGGAGATGTGCCAGACCGTTCTCATGGACGGGCCCGACCACAGGAAGCGGTGAGGAGGACGGTGATAAGTAGGCAGGGAGCAGGGAGCAGGGAGCAGGGAGTGAAAAGATAGGCGGGAGAAGACAATCCCTTCCCTGTGCCCGCTCATTCGCGGCACAAAAAAAGGGCGGGCCTGCTGGCCCGCCTTTTTCCTTGGTGCTGTGCAAGAGTTTTAGAACTTGAACCAGATGCCGAGGCGGGCATCCCAGAAGTCGTTCACTTCCCACTTGTCGATGTGGTGGTAGGTGGCCTGGAGACCGAGGCCCACGGAGCTGTTAAAGAAATAGCGGTAGCCCAGGGCGCCGCCAAAGGCCCACTCGTTGCTGCCCACGTTGCCCATGTCATAACGGTGGCCGTTGAGGTAGAACTTCGTGTCGGAACCGCCGAAGGTGTACCCGACGTTGATCTGGCCGTAGATCTGGCCGTTCTGGCCCGCCTGGCCTACGAATTCGGGGCCCACCTCAAAGAGGTTCACCTGGCGGGAGAACTTGTAGTCCGGGGTGTAGAAGAAAGGCGGGTAGGAGAGGGAGGCCTTGTAGTCGCCCTTGTCATACATGTACCCGGCATGA
>JAKBES010000128.1 GCA_021833665.1 Acidobacteriota bacterium | reverse complement strand
ACGTGGACGACTACGTGAAAGCCGCCTCTCCCATCAAGCACGGCGATCCCGTGAGCATCTACGTCCAGGATTCCCAGGGTGGCACCTACGTCTACTTCAAGGCTGACTGATCCTTTCGCTCAGTGCATGCCATACTGGCGCGCCATTTTGGCGCGCCAGTCCTTTTTTGGGGGAGAGCGGTCAGCCCATGGACGCGTCGCAGGGCGAAGAGGCTGATGAGAAGGCCGCCTCCCCGTTTTTTGCCCTGCCCTCTTCTCCCAACCTGTCTCCCAACCTCCACAAACGCAAGGCCTTCGTGTATAATGATCTTTTATCCGTGGGCAGGAGGAGTCCCCTTGGAAGACGAACTCATCGCACAGCGTCGCGCCAAGCTGGAGCAGTGGCGCGCCGCGTTCCCCGGCTCGAACCCCGACCGCTACGAGACGACCGCGTCCATGGAGAAGGTGTGCGCCCAGCATCGGGACACCTCCTCCGAAGATTTGGCCGCCTCCCCCCACGAGGTCCGAGTGGCCGGGCGTCTCATGTCCCTTCGCAAGATGGGCAAGCTCACCTTCGCCCACATAGCCGCGGGCGGCGCCCGATTGCAGGTTCTCTTCGAGCGCCAGACCGATGAGACCGCGTACGGCAAAATGAATCTGCTGGACTTGGGCGACTGGATCGGAGTCAGCGGCACCCTGTTCCGCACCAAGACCGGCGAGCTCACCGTGCGCGCCGCCTCCTTTCTGCCCCTGCGCAAGTGCTTGAGGCCCCTGCCCGAGAAGTGGCACGGCCTGTCGGACGTGGAGCAGCGCTACCGCCAGCGGCACCTGGATCTCATCATGAACCCCGAAAGCGTGGAGCGCTTCTCCGCCCGCTCGCGCATGACGGCCGCCTTGCGGGAATTCATGTCCATGGACGGCTACGAGGAGGTGGAGACGCCCATGCTCCACCCCATCGCCGGGGGGGCCGCGGCCCGGCCTTTCACGACGCACCACAACGCCCTGGACTGCGACCTCTTCCTCCGCATCGCCCCCGAGCTCTACTTGAAGCGCCTCGTGGTGGGGGGCATGCCGAAGGTCTTCGAGATCAATCGCAACTTCCGAAACGAGGGCATCGACACGCGGCACAACCCCGAGTTCACCATGATGGAGTTCTACCGGGCCTTTGCCTGCGCCAGTGACCTCATGGACTTCACGGAGGAGATGCTCGCCTTCGCGGCCCGCAAAGTCACCGGCGGCCTGAGCGTGGACTACGAAGGGAAGCCCATCTCTTTCGCGCCGCCCTACCGGCGGCTGAGTCTGCGCGATGCGGCGAGGGCGGCCCTGGCCGAGCGCGGCGTCCCCGAGGGCGCCTGGCTCACCCCAGAGGGAAGGGCCGAGTGGGGAAAAACGCTGGGCCTGAGCCCCGTCAAATCCAACACCCCCGAGAAGTTTCTCGTGGAAGCCTGCGACACCCTGGTGACGCCGGGCCTGTGGGATCCCACCTTCGTGTACGACTACCCCGTCGAGGTCTCGCCCCTCTCCCGCCGCAAGCCGGGCAGCGAGGATACGGCGGACCGCTTCGAGCTCTTCGCGGCGGGCATGGAACTGGCCAACGGGTTCTCCGAGCTGAACGACCCCGATGACCAGCGGGCGCGCTTCGTGGAGCAGGTCCGGGAGAAGGCCGGAGGCGACGACGAGGCCATGCCCTACGACGAGGACTACTGTCAGGCCCTCGAAATCGGCTTGCCTCCTACGGCGGGCGCCGGCCTCGGCATCGACCGGCTGGCCATGCTCCTCACGGGGACGTCCTCCATCCGCGACGTGGTCCTTTTCCCGCTGCTCAAGCCCAGGACCGAGCCCCCGGGATCATGAGCCTCCTTTGGTTCGTGGGCCGCCGATACCTCCTGGCGCGGCGACGGCAGGCGTTCATCTCGCTCATCACCCTCATTTCCACCGCGGGCGTGGCCGTGGGGGTCATGGCCCTCGTCATCGCCCTGGCCATCTCCACGGGATTCACGACGCGCATCCAGGAGAAGATCCAGCTCCTCAACGCCCATCTCAACATCCTGGGCGGCCCCGACGAGCTGGACAGGGAGGAGCAGGCGCGAATCCGGGAGGCGCTGGCTCGGGACCCGCGAGTCAAGGCGTTCACGCCCATCGTCCTGGGGACGGCCCTCGTGAGCGGTCCCACCACGCGGACGGGCATGGTCGCCAAGGTGCTCGGCATCAATCCCGCCACGCAGGGCGCCGTGGTGAACCTCGCCCCCTACGTGGAGGGAACTCTGGACCTGAGCCCCGGACCCGACGGCGAAAGCGGTGCCCTGCTCGGGGCGGAGCTGGCCGAAAACCTGGGCGTGGGGCCTGGAGACACCATCGAGCTCCTGGCTCCCAAGTTGACCCTCTCGCCCTTCGGCAACCTCCCCAAGATGGTATCCCTGCGCGTGTCGGGGATTCTCCGCACGGGGTATTACCTGTACGACACGGAGTTCGTCTACGTGGATCTCCCGCTCGCCCAGAGCCTCTTCACCCAGCCTGGGACGGTGAGCGCCATCCAGGTGCGCCTGAAGCACGGGGACGAAGTGGGCACCTGCCGCTTGGCCCTGCAAAAGGCCCTGGGGCCTGATTACAGGGTGCTGGACCTGATCAGCAGCAACGCGGAGTTCTTCAAGGCCCTCCGAATGGAGCGCGTCCTCCTTTTCCTGGCCATCGGACTCATCGTTCTGGTTGCGGCCCTCAACATCGTCTCCACCCTCATCCTGATGGTCATGGAGAAGATCCGCGACATCGGCATCCTCCGGAGCATGGGGGCCTCGCCGGCGGACATCCTGAGGATCTTTCTTTTTCAGGGCACCGTCATCGGCGCCGTGGGGACGGCCCTCGGCGCCTCGGCGGGGGTGGCGGCATGCCGCGTGCTGGACCGGACCCATGCGATCCCCCTCTCCCTCGACGTCTATCCCCTGCCCTACGTCCCCTTCCTGACCTCTCCGGGCCAGGTGGCCTGGGTGTGCGCCTTCGCCCTGGCGGTCTCGTTCCTCGCCACCCTCTATCCCGCCTACAGGGCGGCCCGCCTCGACCCCGTCGAAGCGCTGAGGTACGAGTGATGATCACCCTCGATGACGTTCGCAAGGCCTACACCTCCGGAGGCGAGTCCATTCACGTTCTCCGAGGCGTGTCCTTTGGCGTGGAACCAGGCGGCGTGGTGGCGCTCATGGGCCCCTCGGGAGTGGGCAAGAGCACCCTCCTCCACCTCATCGCCGGGCTGGACCGTCCCGACGGAGGACGCATCGAGCTTGGCGGCATGGACGTGACGGCTCTAAGGGGCACCGCCAGGGACCACTTCCGCCGCCGGACCGTGGGGGTCGTGTACCAGTTCCATTTCCTTCTCCCCGAGTTCACGGCCCTGGAGAACGTCATGATGCCCGCCGTCATCGCTGGGGAGGGCCGCGGCGCCCGAGCCCGCGCCCTGGCGCTCCTCGACGAGGTGGGGATGGCCCATCGGGCCGGCCACACGCCCGCCAAGCTATCGGGCGGGGAGCAACAGCGGGCGGCCATCGCCCGCGCACTCATGAACTCGCCCCGCGTCCTCCTCGCCGACGAGCCCACGGGAAACCTGGACGAGGAGAGCGCGGCGCAGGCCTTCGCCCTGCTCCTGAGTCTGAAGGCCGCCCACGGCCTCACGGTCCTCATGGCCACCCACAACGTGGCTCTGGCGGCAGCTTGCGACCGCACGGTGCACCTGCATGAAGGCAGAGTTGAAGGACAAGGGTGAGAAGCCAGAAGTGAAAAGTGAGAAGTTAGAAGTAAAAGAAAGGCGAGACGCCACCTCCTGCTCCTCTGCTCCCCTGTCACCCGTCCCCTGTGGTATACTTTCCCGGTTTAGGGAGTGCGGATGGCTGAAAAGTACACGGAGCAAGCCCGGCGGGTCCTCTACTTCGCCCGGTACGAAGCGCACCAGGCGGGCACTCCCGTGGCGGATACGGAACACATCCTCCTGGGCCTCTGCATGGCCGAATCACCGATCCTGGGGGAAATCTTTGCCCGAGCCCACATCCAGGCGGAAGAGGTCCGCCAGGAGCTGGAACCGCGCCCCTTGGGAGATGCCCACGGAGCGCAGGCCGCTCCGCCCCCCTGGTCCCGCGACGTGCGCCTCTTGCTTGAAAAGTACGCCCCCGAAGAAGCGGAGCGCTTCTCGGCGGCTCGCATCGGGGTAGAGCACTTGTTCCTGGGGCTTCTCCACCTCGACGACGCTTTGGGAGGGCGGTTCCTGGCGGAACACGGTTTGAGTCTTCCCGCGGCGCGGGAGCGCGTCCTCCTGTCCCTCAAGAGGCAGACCGCGGACAGGCGCAAGGAGGGGAAGCCGTCCCTGGACGAGTTCACGCAGGACCTCACGGCGCTGGCCGCGGAGGGATCCTTCGATCCCCTGGTGGGCCGGGAAGAGGAACTGGAACGCGTGGTCCAAATCCTGGAGCGGCGGCATAAGAATAACCCCATCCTCCTGGGCGAGCCGGGCGTGGGCAAGACGGCCCTCATCGAGGGCCTGGCCCAGCGGGTGGCTTCCGGAGGCGTTCCCGAGGGCCTGTCGGGCAAGCGGATTCTGGCCCTTGACCTGAGCCTGATCATCGCGGGCACCAAATACCGTGGCCAATTCGAAGAGCGCCTCAAGGGTATCCTCAAGGAAGCCTCCGAAGACGGCGCCGTCATCCTCTTCGTGGACGAGATCCACACGCTCGTGGGCGCGGGAAGCGCCGAGGGGTCGCTGGACGCGGCGAGCATCCTCAAGCCCGCCTTGGGCCGGGGCTCCGTGCAGTGCATCGGCACGTCCACCTTCAGGGACTACAAGCGCTACATCGAAAAAGACCGGGCCCTCGTGCGGCGATTCCAGCCCGTGAAGATCATGCCTCCCAGCGAGGAGCAGACGATCCGGATCCTGGAGGGCCTGCGGCCCAAGTACGAGAGTTACCACCACGTGAGGTACACGCAGGAGGCCATGCGCCACGCCGTCCTCCTGAGCAACCGCTACATCACGGACCGCTACCTGCCAGACAAGGCCATCGACGTCATCGACGAAGCGGGAGCCAAGGCCAAGATCCTCGCCCAGAGCAGGCGCGAGGCGGCGGGCCCGGAGGCCGAAGGATCGGGCGCCGAGGAACTCTGGGTCGACCGGGACCGGGTGGAAGAGGTGGTGGCGCTTTGGACGGGGGTCCCCGTCACGGCCATCCGGGAGGACGAGCGGGAGAAATTTCTGCGCCTTGAGGAGACGCTCCACCGAAGGGTCATCGGGCAGGACAAGGCCATTTCGGCCTTGGCGCGAGCCATACGGCGCTCCCGCGCGGGCATCAAAAACCCCTTCCGCCCCATCGGATCCTTCATCTTTTTGGGCCCCACGGGCGTGGGCAAGACGGAAGCGGCCAAGACCCTGAGCGAATTCCTCTTCGGGGACGACCGCGCCCTCATCCGCCTGGACATGAGCGAGTACATGGAAAAGCACTCGGTGGCCAAGATGATAGGCTCACCGCCGGGCTACGTGGGCTTCGAGGAGGGCGGACAGCTCGTGGAGCGGGTCAAGCGCCGCCCCTACTCGGTGATCCTCTTCGACGAGGTGGAGAAGGCCCACCCCGACGTCCTCAACATGCTCCTCCAGGTCCTGGAGGACGGCCATCTGACGGACAGCTACGGGGAGACGGTGGACTTCAAGAACACCCTCCTCATCCTCACCAGCAACCTGGGTTCCAAGTTCATCCTGGACAAGGGGGTGCTGGGATTCGAGGACGGCGGCGAGCACGGCGCCGCGATGAAGAAGGAGGAGGTTCTGCGGCACTTGAAGCAGGCCCTCCTGCCCGAGTTTCTCAACCGACTGGACGAGATCGTGGTCTTCGACGCCCTCGGCCACCGCGAGCTTCTGCTCGTAGCCGAGCGCATGATCGCCGACCTCAACAAGACGATCGCGGGCCAGGGGCTCCACCTTTCGGTGGGTCCGGGCGTCACGGACTTCCTCGTGAACGCCTGCTGCACGGACCCGGCTTACGGCGCGCGGCCCCTCCGGCGGGGCATGCAGCGCTACATTGAAGATCCCCTGGCCGAGTGGATGCTCCTGCACGAGGCGCGGGAGAGCGCCGAGATCTCCTTGGAGATCCGCGGCGAGCGCATCGAGCTGAGCGCGCCCGTGACGGCGCCCATTTCAGGATAGGTGAGGCATGAGCCGACGAACGACCCTGCTCCTGGGCACTCTGATGTTCCTCTCCCTCGCCGCGGCTCCCGCCGCTCAGGCTCCGGCCGCGGCTCCGGCACCGCCTCAGCAGGCCCCGGCTCCGGCCGAGGTCGTGCCACCGGCCCCGCCCGCCGCACCCGCCGCCGCACCGGCGGCGCAGGGCCCCGTGAAGATCGAGAAGATCCTCCTCGAAGGCAACGACCGGCTCACGCAGGACGCCTTCCTGGCGCTCACGAGCGTGCGGCCCGGCGAAGTCTACAGCGAGGCGCGCCTCCGGCAGGAGTTCAACAAGATCTGGGCTTCGGGGCTGCTGGAGGACCTGAGCATCGACGTGACGGACGGCAAGGAGGGCAAGATCGTCACCTTCCACATCAAGGAGCGCCCCATCGTGGCCTCCGTGGAGTTCACGGGCAGCAAGGCCCTCACGAGCAGCACGATCCTGGACAAGCTCAAGGAGAACAGCGCGGACATCAAAACGGGGACGGTCCTGGATTACACCAAGCTCAAGAAAACGGAGGCTGCCCTGCGCTTCATGGCCGCTGAGAAGGGCTTCCCGGACGCGGTGGTGACCTCGAAGGTCCAGACCATGGGCCGCTCTCAGGTGGCCCTGGTCTTCAACATTCAGGAGGGCCCCAAGGCCCGCATCGACAAGGTGAAGTTCCTCAACGAGAAGGCCTTCAGCCAGATCAAGCTTCGATACACGATGAAAAAGACCCGGCCTCACTGGTTTCTCTCCTGGATCACCCGCCACGACATCTACTCCGAGGGCCGATACTACGAGGACATCAAGGCCGTGCGCGAGCTCTTCGAATCGCACGGGTACCTGGATGTGGACATAGGCGACCCCATCATCGACAGCCGGTTCAACGACAAGCACACGAAGAAGTGGCTCACCCTCTCCATCCCCATCAACGAAGGGGTCTCCTACAAGCTCGGCACGGTGGGATTCGAGGGCAACCACGTGTTCACGGACGCGGAGCTGAAGAAGCTCTTCTTTCTGAAAGAGGGCAAAGTCCTGGATAAGGTGGGCCTGGGCTTCATCATCAAGAGCATCGAGGCGAAGTACGGCGAGAAAGGGTACATCTACGCTACGGCCACGCCCATCTTCGACAAACACCCTGACACGGGTATCTGCAACGTGTCCCTGTCCATCACCGAGGACCAAGTCTACTTCGTCAACCGGATCGAGTTCCTGGGCAACACCCAGACCCGGGACTACGTTCTGCGGCGCGAGATGCGCGTGTACGAGCAGGAGGTCTTCAATTACGTCCTCTACCAGCGCGGCCTTTACCGGCTCAAGCAGACGGGCCTCTTCGACATCAAGGAAGATCCGGGCATCGTCAAGGTTCCCAACACGAACACCGTGAACGTGTCTGTCAAGGGGAGCGAAGCCAACAAGAACGAACTCCTCTTCGGAGGCGGCTACGGCGGCGTCAACGGCTTCTTCGTGTCGGGCTCCTTCAGGACCTACAACTTCCTGGGCATGGGGACGACCCTCTCCCTCAACGCGGACGTGGGGGCCTACCAGAAGCTCTACTCCATCAACTACAGCGATCCGTGGCTTTTCGGCAAGCGCATCGGCGGTTCCTTCTCCGTGTTCAACCAGACCCTCAACTATCTCCAGTTCGACACGAAGTCCACGGGCGGGTCCCTGGCCGTGAGCTTCCCCATCGGAGATTTTGGAAGCTGGAGCGTGGGCTATCGCCACTCGAAGGACTCGGTCAGCAACTTCACCGGGACCACCTTCAACTCGTACTATTCCCCCTACCTCAACAACTCGGTGACGTCGGCCTTTTTCGGCGGCGTGGGTTACAACACCGTCAACAACCCGTTCCGGCCGTTCCAGGGCATGAACCTCGCCCTCAACGTGCTCGTGGCCGGAGGGTTCCTGGGCGGACAGAACTACTATTACAAGCCCAACTTCGACGGGTCCATCTTCCTCCCCACCTTCAAGAAGCAGAACCTGGCCTTCCACTTGAGCGCGGCCTACCTGAAGGGCTACTCAGGCCACGACATTCCCATCTGGGAGCGGTTCTTCCTGGGCGGCGAGGATTCGCTTCGCGGCTTCGGCGTTCGGTCCATCTACCCTCTCACGAAGGACGGACGGTATTTCATCGACCCCACCACCCAGACCATCGAGGGCGGCAACCGCTTCTACCTGCTCAACAGCGAATACGTCTTCCACGTGGTGGAGCAGGTGGATTTGGCCCTTTTCCTGGACGTGGGCAACACCTACAACGAGCGCCAGAAGTTCGAGCTTTCCAACTACCGCGCCGACGCCGGGCTTGAGGTCCGCTTCTTCATCCCCACGTTCAACGTGCCGCTACGGCTCATCTACTCGAACAATCTGAAGCGGCGGACGGGCGACGACTTCAGCAACTTCCAGTTCTCCATCGGTCTCACGTTCTAGGTTCTCACGGAGGAATCAGTCATGCGGAATTGGGCCATACTCGCCATCGCCACCACCCTCACCCTCGTCACGGCCGGCGCGTTCGCCCAGGCCACGACCACCAAGATCGCGGTCCTGGACACCATGAAGGTGGCCAACGAGAGCAAGGAGGGCAAAAGGATCCAGGCGGCCCTCAAGGACTACCACGACAAAAAGCAGGCCGAGATCACCGCCAAGGAGGCCGATCTCAAGGCCCTGGAGGACAAGAGCAAGGACCCCAAGATCAGCGACGAAAAAAAGGACGAACTGCGTAACCAGTTCACCCAGAAGATGTACGAGTACCAGGCCTTCGCCAAGGCCGCGCAGGACGAGATGGAGACCCGCAGCCAGAAAATGCAGGCGGACTTCCAGCAGAAGCTCGCGGGGGTGATCGCCAAGTACGCGCAGAGCAAGGGCATCGCCATGGTCGTCGAGAAGGGCATCTGCCTGTTCAACGCCGACTCCCTTGAGATCACCGCCGACGTCATCGCCGAAATGAACAAGGCGTACCCCGGCACCTGATACCCATGAAGGCGTCCGAGGTCGCCGCCCTAGTGGGCGCCCGCATCGAGGGGGACCCCGCCGTGGAGCTTCGCGGCGTGGCCCCCCTTGACCGCGCCACGGGGAGCGACGTCTCCTTCCTCTCCAATCCAAAGTACCGGGATGCGGCGAAAGGCAGCGCGGCGGGTGCCATCCTGGCCGCTTCGGCGGAAAATCTGCCGGGACGTACCGTGCTGGTGTGCGCCAATCCTTACGCGGCATTCGCCCGCGTCCTGGACCGCTTTTATCCCGCTCGCCGCGCAGCACCGGGAGTTCATCCCTCGGCGGTCCTTGAAAGGGGCGCCCGGGTGTCGCCGGGAGCCTGCGTGGGCCCCTGCGCGGTCATCGGAGAGGACGCGGTCGTGGGGGACGGAACCCAGGTGGATGCGGGGTGCGTGGTGGGCCGGAACTGCCGGCTCGGAAAAGATTGCCACCTCTTTCCCCGGGTGGTTCTGTACGACGACACCGTGCTGGGCGACCGCGTCATTCTGCATGCCGGCGTGGTCCTGGGCTCCGACGGGTTTGGCTATGCCCAGGAAGGGGGCCGGCACATCAAGATCCCCCAGGTGGGGCGGGTCGTCGTCGAGGACGACGGGAAGATCGGAGCCAATACGGCGGTGGACCGTGGCGCCCTGGAGGAGACCCGCATCGGAGCGGGCACCAAGATCGACAACCTGGTCCAGGTGGCCCACAACGTTCAGGTGGGCCCCGGATGCCTTCTCGTGGCCCAGAGCGGGATCAGCGGAAGCACGCGCCTGGGCCACCACGTGATCTTCGCGGGCCAGTCGGGCGCCGTGGGGCACATTCACGTGGGGGACGGCGCGAAAGTGGGAGCCAAG
>JAKBES010000127.1 GCA_021833665.1 Acidobacteriota bacterium | reverse complement strand
GGCCGCGTGGCGGAAGCCTTTTACCACATGGCTCCGGGAAATCCCCCCGCGCTTGCGGCGGCCAAAGCTATTCTGGACCGCACCGGAGAGGGGCCATCCAGGCCCATCCTCACGGACCAGGGCCGATGGCGGGGCCTCGACAAGAAAGCCCTCAAGCCCTTCATGGCCGTGGCTCCAGGGGCCGACGGCGGGGCGGAGGTGCTGACGGAGGACGGCGTGGAGCGCCTCGATTCCGAAGGGCAAGCTTCCGGGTTCAGGGCCCTTCAGGGGGGGCGCGACCTCACCCTCGATTTCTCCGGTAAACCCCTGGCTCTGGGCGAGGGCACCGTTATATGGGGCGCTTCCGTCATCAAGCTGCCGGCGGACATCGCCAAGCCCGTCTCCGCGGCTCCCGCTCCCGATGGCAGCTTTTTCGTTCTGGACCGGGCCGAGCCCCGGCTCTTCCGCCTGACGGGCAAGGGCGCTCCCATGGGAAGCGTGGCCGTGGCGCTGAACGACCCGGTGAGGGTGCGCGTGGACAGGGCGGGGCAGATCTACCTGGCGGACCGGGACGGGGGGCAGATCCGCGTCTACGGTGCCGACATGGCCGTCGTCAAGACCTTGCACCTCTCCTTCGAAGGGAAGCCCCTGCGCAAGATCACCGACTTCCAGGTGGACATGGCCGGGAACCTGTTGGCGGTGGACCTCTCCACGAGGCGGGCCCTTCTTTATTCCTCCTCGGGGCGGTTTTTGGCGGCCACCGGCGCGGGGGTGCGCGTGGACGCGGCGGGATGGGACGGATTGAACACCCTCCTACTCCTGGATCACCGGGCCGGAGCCCTGTGGAGGTACGGGTCATGAGACGCCCGGTTCTGGCGCTCATGCTCGTGCTCGGTTTGGCCGCCCTCCCTCGTGCCCAGGTGGTGATGGAGGAGATCGGCGCCCTTCAGGAGTCCTTCAACGCCGCCCAGCAGGCTTACCAGGCCGTGCAGTTTCCCAAGGCCGTGGTGAGCTTGAACTCCCTCATCGATACGCTGACCCGATGGGAGCAGGCGGGGCGCCTTCAGCCTTCCGACGAGGCTCTCCTCGAACGAGCCCTGGAGCTCAGGGGCATCTGCGCCTTCAACTTGGGCAAGACGGACTTGGCCCGCCAGGATTGGACCAGGCTCATCCAACTCCGGCCTGACTATCCCTTTTCCATGACGAAGACGCCCAAGATCGTGCGCCAGTTCGAGGAGATCCGCTCGTCCCTCACGGGCGTCTTGAACCTCAGCGTCCAGCCCGCGGACAGCCAAATTTATTTGGACGGCCGTCCCTTGGGCACGGCCGTGGCGTCTATTCCGGTCCTCAAGGGGATGCACGTGGTGAAGGTGTCCCGTCCCGGCTACGCGACCCAGGAGCGGGAGATGACGGTCGACGTGGGCAGCCTGGTGGCGGTGGACGTCAGCCTCATTCCCAACGCGCGCACCATCTATTTTTTCGTCCAGCCCGAGGGAACCCAGCTCCTGGTGGACGGCAAGCCGCTAGGGCGGGCGGAGCGGCCCGCCTCCTCCCGCGATGACTGGGCCAAATTCGTGCAAGAGAGCGGGAGCACTCCCGCCCAGGTCTACGTGATACCCGCTTTGTACCTGCCCCCCGGGGACCACCGGGTCACCCTCGTGTGTCCCTGCTTCCGGCAGAGGGAGTTCGTCCTCACGGTGACGCTGGACAAGGCCAACAACAGCGCCGGGTTCGTGAAGCCCATCGTGCTGGACAGGCGCACCGTGAACCTGGAGGTGATCTCCCACCCCTCGGGATCGGAGGTCAGCATCGACGGGCAGGTGGCCGGGACGACCCCCCTTCGCCTATCGGACTTTTGCATCGGGCCGCACCAGATCCTCGTCCAGAAGGCCAACGTGGGCCTCTACCGCGCATCCATCAACGTGAACGAGGTGCCTCTCTTCAAGGTCGATGCCACCCTTCGCCCCACCCTGCTCTGGGCCGGGGTCACGCGGGATCAGGACATCACGGCGTACCAGCAACAGGAGGCGGATGACGCCATGGCCGCCGCCATGCCGGACATGGACCACTTCAACGGTACGGTGGCCGATGAGAAAAACCCCAGCCTCCCCGACACCTTCTTTACTCCCGGAGTGGGCGCACAAGACCAGGCCGCCACCGTGCGCGCCCTGTGCGAAAAGTACCGCTGCCAAGGGCTGCTGGCGGGCAAACTCACGGCCGAGTCAGGAACCATGACCTTGGCGCTGCGCCTCTTCGTACCCGAGCTGCCGGGCTACGACGAGGTTCAGGGGGCCATCAACGATCCGGGTGAGGCGTTGAAGGTCCTCGATCTGGTGGACCGGCCCCTGGCGGACACTACTCTGGAGCGGGCCCTTCCCCTCGCCGATCTCCCCGGCGTGAAAGGCCCGGTCCTCATGCGCGGCGTGTCAGACCCGGCGGGCCCCTCGGCCGGCGACATCCTCCTGGCCGTGGGCGGCGTTCCCGTCACCACGGTGGCATCGGCCAGGGCCGCGTTTGCCGCAAGCGACACCCCGGCCCTCAAGTTCTCCCATCGAGGTGAAGAGAAGGTCTGGTATTTCAAAGGAGCCGGTACGTCCGAGCTGGTCCCCTACGGGGGCGAGCGCTACGGCTACAGGCGCCAATGGCTCAAGGCCCGGCAGGACGTGGTGGGATCGGAGACGGCCCGCGAACAGCTCGTGGCCCGCCTCAGTCTGGCCTGCGCCAATCTGAACCTGGGCCGTCCCGTGGATGCCCTCGCCGCCCTCGAACCCCTTCAGCCGCCCGCCACGGGGCCCTTGAACAAAAACTCCGTGGGGTACCTGCGGGCCGTGACCCTTGTGCAGCTTGGCCGGCCCGAGGAGGCGAGAAGCGATTTGAAGGCCGCGGCCCAGGACGAATCCGCGAGCCTGGATGGCCTGGGCGCGTTTCTGGTGGCGCCTCTGGCGTCCGACCTGCTCAGGCAGCTTCCGCCGCCTTCACCGCCCGTTCCGGGGCCGGGGATGCCAGGAGTGAACTCAACACCAAGGCGCTGAGGCGTGGAGGGTGAAAAGGGCTTGAAACTAAGGCTAACCTTTCCTCGCGTCTTGGTGCCCTGGTGGTTCGGTTTATCTGGAGAGACCTGATGCCCGAGCGTCCCAAGATCGGACGGCTGACGGCCCTGAGTCACGGCGCCGGCTGAGCCTGCAAGATCAGTCCCCTGGACCTGGCGGAGGTGCTCCGCCAGTTGCCACCCATGGCGGACGAGAGGCTCCTCACGGACTCCGGTCACGTGGAGGACGCCGCCGCGTATCTTTGGGACGCGGACAGGGTGATGCTGTTCACCACGGACTACTTCACCCCCATCGTGGACGATCCTTTCACCTTCGGCCAAATCGCCGCCGCCAACGCGTTTTCCGACGTGTACGCCATGGGCGGAAGGCCCGTCCTGGCCTTGAACCTCATGTGCTATCCCACCCGGACCTACCGCCTCGACGAGATGACCCTCATCCTCAAAGGCGGCGCGGCGAAGGCTATCGAAGCGGGGTGCCTCATCGTCGGGGGCCATACGGTGGATGACGCCGAACCCAAGTACGGCCTGGCCGTGGTGGGCGAGGTCCGCCCGGACCGGCTCATGCGCAAGGGCGGCGCCCTCCCTGGAGACAGGATCTACCTCACCAAACCGCTCGGCACGGGTATTCTGTCCACGGCCTACAAGGGGGGCGACCTGAGTGACCAGGCCTTCGCCGAGGCGGTGGCGTCCATGGGCCTGCTCAGCCGGGCTGCTGCCGAGTCGGCGGTGGAGGCGGGCGTAAAGGGCGCCACCGACGTGACGGGCTTCGGATTCCTCGGCCACCTCCTGGAGATGTGCGTGGAGGGCGGACTGGGCGCCGAGGTGCGCCCCGATGCCCTGCCGTTCTTCGCGGGAACCGAGGCGCAGGCCATGGACCAGAACGTCCCCGGGGGAACCTTCGCGAATCGCGATTCGGTCCTGGCGAATCTGGACGGAACCTCCGGAATCCCCGAGCACCGCCTCCTCATGGCCGCCGATGCCCAGACGTCGGGCGGCCTCCTCCTCGCCGTGCCGCCCGGCATCGAAGCGGCCCTCCTCTCCGCCTTCGAGCGGCGGGGCCAGCGATCCTGGAACGTAGGAACCTTCACGGCGGGACCGCCCCGCATCCGCTTGGTGCGCTAAGGGCAGGGAGCAGAGAGCAGGGAGCAGGGAGCGGGGAGCGGGGAGACGGCCTTCGCCGGGCTTGTCCCCCGTGTCCCTATCCTCCCGGGTTCGCCGGAATACGCACCGCCCATCCGCCGTTGCCCCAGGTGTTGAGGTGCGTCCCCGCCCTTGACGATGGACCGGTCCGTCCATATAATGACCGGCTGGTTCAATTTGTGACCAGAGAGGGCGTGGAGCCATGGCCCGGGCGAAGTCGGACAGAAAGAGCCAGTGGGAATCCTTCTGCAAGAAGGGCATCCAGGACGCGGTGGTGCGCATCCTCTCCCGGAAGGGAGCGGAGGGGCTCACCATGGAACGGGTGGCCGCAGAGGCGGGGGTGGCCAAGGGTACTCTGTACGTTTACTACAAAGACAAGAAGCAGCTTCTGGAATCGGTCAAGGAGGCGAGCATGGCTCCCATGCGCCAGGAGCTTTTCGGGATCCTGGACGGCGAGCTTCCTCCGGTGCAGAAGATCGGCCGATTCGTGGAGCGCCACCTCAGCTACTTCGACGAGCACCGGGAGTTCTTCCGGGTTCTGCTTTGGGAGCGCCAGCTGGCGGAGACGCGCCTGCGGCGCCAGCAGTCGGATCCCTTTCGGACGTATGTGGATAAGATCGCGAGGGTTCTGCGGGAGGGGGTCCGGGCACGGGCCCTCAGGCCCCTGGACCCGGTTAAAGTGGCCGCCATGCTCATTGAGGCGGATATAGCTATGATTGCCCAGCGGCTCCTCCTGGAGTCGCCGGGTTCCGTCGAGGAGGACGCGCGGATGCTCACGGACGTTTTCATGAACGGCATATCCTCACCATCCCCGAAGCGGGCGGCCCGCCCGCCGCGGCCATGAGCGCGCGAAGGGCCGGCGCCCGGCGAGGCGCCTCCGCCGCGGCTCTGGCGGTTTTGCTCGGGACCATGGCCGGGTGCATCCACACGCCCCCCAAACTCTACGGCGAGGCTTCCACGTCCCCGGCGCCCGAGGTGCCCTGGACGCCGCCGGCCAAAGCCGTGGCGGCCGTGCAGCCCCGGCCCGAGGCGCCCGCGATCCCCCAGGACCTGCTGGACCGGGCCTCCTCCCTGACCCTCCTCGACGTAGTGGACGTGGCCCTCCGCAACAGCCCCCAGACCGCCATGGCCTGGTCGGAGGCTCGTTCCGCCGCGGCGGCCTACGGCAGCCAGAAGGGCACCTACTACCCGCAGGTCAACATCGGGGCGGGCGTGACCCGGGCGGAGGGGTCCATTGCCAACGGGGCGATCTCCTACTACCAGCGCAGCTACGCCCCCACGGCGGATCTGAGCTGGCTGCTCTACGACTTCGGCGGCCGTGAGGCGGCGCTGGCGGAGAAACGGCAGGCTCTCCTGTCGGCGGACTGGCTCCACAACGCTTCCATCCAGTCCGTGATCCTCCAGGTCCAGCAGGCCTTCTTCCAGTACGTGAGCGCCAAGGCCCTGCTCTCGGCCCAGGAGGCCACCGTCAAGGAGGCAGAGACCAATCTCGCCTCGGCGCAAGAGCTCCACCGCGCCGGGGTCGCCACCATCGCCGACGTGCTTCAGGCCAAAACTCAGCTCTCCCAGGCCAAGCTCGCGGCGGACGGGTTGACGGGTACCATCCAGACGACGAGGGGTGCCCTGGCCACGGCCATGGGGCTCCCTCCCACCGTTCCCTACGATGTGGCCATGCCGCCCACGGACCTGCCCATCCAGGAGACGTCGGAGGCCGTGGACCGCTTCTTGGAGCAAGCCCAGGCCAAACGGCCCGACCTGGCCGCGGCCAGGGCCCAGGTGGCCAAAGCCCGGGCGCACGTCAAGACCATCAAGGCCGAGGGGTATCCTTCGCTCAGCGCCACGGCCAATCTGGGCCGCACCTACTACGACGCCTCCACGATGTACGGCAACACCTATCAGATGGGGATCCAGCTCAAGTTTCCCTTGTTCACGGGCTTCTCCCACAGCTACGACGTGGTGCAGGCGAAGGCCGACCTTCAGACCGCCGAAGCCCAGCTCAAGAGCCAGGAGCAGGCCGTGGATTTGCAGGTATGGTCCAGCTACTACAGCCTCAAGACCGCTGAGCAGCAGGTCAAAACCAGCGAGGATCTCCTCCAGAGCGCGACCCAATCCCACGACGTGGCCCTGGGCCGCTATAAGGCCGGCGTCGGGACCATCCTGGACCTTCTCACCGCCCAGGCCGCCCTGGAAGATGCTCGCGGGCAGCGCATCCAGGCGCTGGCCAACTGGTTCACGGCCCTGGCCCAGCTCAGCTACTCCACGGGGACCCTCGCCCGGGACGTGCAGGCCCTCAAGCTCAACATCGCGCCTCAGAGCGCCGCCCCCTCGACGGCCTCTCCCATGGCTCCCGCTCCCGAAACGAAAAAGGATGGCCAACCATGACGCCCATGACCCCTCTCGAACCCCAGCGGTGTGGCCGCCCCCGCGTGACGCGGCCCGTGGATTTCACTCGGCGCCCGCCCTCCGGGGGGCGGCGCGCGGCGTTGGCTCTCCTGGCTCTCGGGGCTTTGGGTCTCGCCACGGCCTGCGGAGGCAAAAAGGCTCCGCCGCCCTCCGCCGTCCCCGTTACGGCCGCGGACGCCGTCCAGAAGGACGTCCGCATGGTGGTGACCGCCATCGGTACCGTGGAGGCCTACAACACGGTCTCCCTGAAGGCCCTCGTCGCCGGGCAGATCATGAAGGTCCATTTCAAGGAAGGGCAGGACGTGCGCAAGGGCGACCTCCTGTTCACCATTGATCCCCGTCCCTACCAGGCGGCCCTGGACCAGGCCAAAGCCCAGCTCGCGAGGGACAGGGCCCAGCTTGTGAGCGCCGCCGCCCAGGCCAGCCGCTACGCGGACCTCGTGAAGAAGGACTACGTGACCCAGCAGCAGTTCGACGATGCCAACGCCAACGCCGAGGCCCTTAAGGCGACCGTGAAGGCCGACGAGGCGAACGTCCAGGACGCGGCCATCAGCCTCGGCTACTGCTCCATCCGGGCCTCCATGGACGGCCGGTTGGGCAACCTGCTGGTCCAGGAGGGCAACCTCGTGAAGGCCAACGACGTCCCCCTGGTGACCCTGAACCAAATCACACCCGTTTATGTGACCTTCAGCGTGCCCGAGCAGCAGCTCGCCGAGATCCGGCGGGAGGAAGCAAAGGGCCCGCTGGCCGTGGCCGCCGCCTTCCCTGGCGCCTCGGGCGGGACCTTCACGGGCAGCCTGAGCTTCATCGACAACGCCGTGGACAGCGCCACGGGCACGATCCTCCTCAAGGCCACCTTCCCCAACGAGGACAAGGCCCTGTGGCCGGGCCAATTCGTCAACGTCACCCTGGATCTCTCCATGATCAAGGGCGCCGTGCTCGTACCCACGCAGGCCGTCCAGCAGGGCCAGCAGGGTTCTTACCTCTACACCATCAAGCCCGACGGGACCGTGGACATGCGGCTCGTGAAGACGGGACAGTCCCGCAACGGCGAGACGGTCATCGAGGAGGGGGTCAAGGGCGGAGAACAAGTGGTGACCGACGGCCAGCTTCGCCTCTTCCCCGGGGCCAAGGTGTCCATCGCTCCCCCTCAGGCGCCTCAAGGCGGGACCCAGCCACCCGCGGCGCAAGGGGGCAGTAAGTGATGATCCATCAAAGACGGGAGCAGGCAGCAGGGAGCAGGGAGCAGGAGCGCCTCTTCTCCGTGTCCCTTTCCCGCTCCCCGCTCCCCGCTCACCGATCCCGAGCCCCCGAAGGCATCCTGCCGGAGGTCACGACATGAACATCTCCGAGCTCTTCATCAAGCGTCCCGTCATGACCACCCTGGTCATGCTGGCCATCCTCCTCTTCGGCATCACGGGGTACCGCCTCCTGCCCGTCAACGATTTGCCCAACGTGGACTTCCCCACCATTCAGGTGAGCGCCACGCTGCCGGGAGCCAGCCCAGAGACCATGGCCTCGGCCGTCGCCCTCCCGCTTGAAAAGCAGTTTTCCACCATCGCCGGCATCGACTCCATGACGTCGAGCAGCTACCTGGGCTCCACGAGCATCACCTTGCAGTTCAACCTCAGCCGCAACTTGGACGGGGCGGCGCTGGACGTGCAGTCGGCCATCTCCGTGGCCCAGGGCCAACTGCCGCAGAACATGCCGAATCCGCCTTCCTACCAGAAGGTGAACCCGGCGGACCAGCCCATCCTCTATCTGGCGCTCACCTCGCCCACCTTGCCCCTGAACCAGCTCGACGAGTACGGCGAGACCATGATGGCCCAGCGCATCTCCATGGTGAGCGGCGTCGCCCAGGTGATGGTCTACGGCTCGCAGAAGTATGCCGTGCGCATCCAGGTGGATCCCAACACCCTCGCCAACAAGGGCATCGGGATGGACGAAGTGGGCAACGCCGTGACCAACGGCAACGTGAACCTGCCCACGGGCACCCTCTACGGAGCGCACACGGCCTACACGGTGGATACCAACGGCCAGCTCCTGGACGCGGCCGCCTACAGGCCCCTCATCGTGGCGTACCGCAACGGCCAGCCCGTGCGGCTGGGGGCCCTGGGCAGGGTCTTGGACAGCGTGGAGAACGACAAAACCGCGGCCTGGTACGTGGATCCAAAATCCATGGAGCGCGCCATCGTCCTCGCCATCCAGCGCCAGCCCGGGACCAACACCGTGGAAGTGGTTCAGTCCGTGCGGTCGCTCATCCCCAACTTCGAGCGGCAGCTTCCCGCCTCCACGTCGCTTAACGTCCTTTACGACCGCTCCGAGTCCATCCGGAGCTCCGTGTCGGACGTGAAGTTCACGCTCCTCCTCACGCTGTTCCTGGTGATCCTGGTCATCTTCCTCTTCCTGCGCAACGTTTCGGCCACGGTCATCCCCAGCCTGGCGCTGCCCATGTCCATCGTGGGCACCTTCGCCGTCATGTACCTCATGGGCTACAGCATGGACAACCTCTCGCTCATGGCGCTCACCTTGGCCGTGGGCTTTGTCGTGGATGACGCCATCGTCATGCTGGAGAACATCGTCCGGCACATGGAGATGGGCAAGAGCAGGACCCAGGCCGCCCTGGACGGATCGAGGGAGGTGGGGTTCACGATCCTCTCCATGACCTTCTCTCTCGTGGCCGTCTTCATCCCCATCCTCTTCATGGGCGGCATCCTTGGCCGCCTATTCCAGGAATTCGCCGTCACCATCAGCATGGCCATCCTCATCTCCGGCTTCGTTTCCATCACCCTCACGCCCATGCTCTCCAGCCGGTTCCTCAAGCACCAGTCGGAGGTCCATCACGGCCGCATCTATGACATGTCGGAGCGGGGCTTCCAGTGGATGCTGGACCGCTACGAAGTTGGCCTGAAGTGGTCCCTGGCGCACCGGCGCCTGGTGATGGTTTTCTCCGCCGTGGTGCTCATCTTCACCGTATGGCTCTTCATCGCCATTCCCAAGGGCTTTCTCCCCAGCGAGGACACGAGCCGGGCCGTGGCCTTCACCCGGGCCACCGAGGGCATCTCCTTCGAATCCATGGTGCGCCACCAGAAGGAGGTCATGAGCATCATCCAGAAGAACCCCGACGTGGAGGCCTTCATGTCCTCCGCGGGTTCCAGGGGGTTCCTGGCCAGCAACCAGGGCATCTGCTTCATGAAGTTCAAGCCGCGCTCCGAAAGGAAGCTTTCGGTGGACCAGGAGATCGAAAAGCTCCGCCCCCAGCTCGCCCAAGTGCCCGGCATCATGACCTTCATCCAGAACCCCCCTCCCATTCAGATCGGAGGGCGCGTGTCCCAGAGCCTCTACCAGGTCACCCTTCAGGCCTCCAACACGGACGAGCTCTACAAATACGCGCCCCTCATGGAGAGC
>JAKBES010000126.1 GCA_021833665.1 Acidobacteriota bacterium | reverse complement strand
CTCCGCCTCGGGGAACTTCCAGATCCCCAACTGGAGCTGCTGCATGACCTGCATCACGTGCAAAGTCATCCGTGGAGCCTTGCGGAGGGCCGTGGGACTGCCTTACGTTTTCGCCGGAGTAGACACGAGCATCTCCCTCGGCAAGATCCCGCCCAATAATAATTGGGGTGGGGACATCCGGGGGAAGGTGACCGTCGCCAACATGAGTGTGGCCGTCGCCCTGAGGTACGAGAGCGGAGGTCTCCACGTCCTGGTGGGGACCAACTACAACAACCTCATGCAGATTTTGGAGAGCCAGACCAACATCCTCGGCCCCCTGGCCGTGGAGAAGTCCATCACCCTGGCGTCCCAGGAGTCCGTGGTCCTCTTCGGGGTGGGGAGCGCCGCGGGCACCCTCCCTTCCATCTACCTGATCGACCCCCAGGGGCAGAAGATCACCCCGGCCAACGCCTCCTCTTTCCCGGGCGTTCAGTACATCGAGGACGCGGCTGCCGCCGTGGCCCTCTTCCAGGTCCAGCCGGCGGCCCCCGGGAAGTGGACCCTCGGCACCGACAACCTCCCCGATGGAGACGCCGGGTTCACCGCTTTGGCGCCCCAGTCTCCCCCCGGCCTGGCGTGGGATCCCCCATCGCGGAGCGAGCGCACGGTGGCCCTCTCCGCCCATGTGAGCCCGACCACGGACACGACCACGGTGTCCTTCTTCTACAGCCGCAGTTCCACGGGTCAGACGGGGACTGTCATCGCCAAGGATCTTCCGGCCAAATCGGGGATCGTCTCCACGGCGTGGAACACGACGGGTATGGTGGACGGCACCTACTACATCTTCGCCAAGGCCGACGACGGCATGAACCCGCCCACGGTCCTCTACTACTCCCAGCCCGTGGTTGTGAACAACGCCGGCCTGGCCCCCCCATCGGGCCTCACGGGGACACGCTCCGGCGCCAGCGCCGCCCTCGCATGGACGGCGTCGCCCGATTCGAGCGTCGCGGGCTACGACGTCCTCTACACCGACGAACCGTTGGTGGCGGGCACCAAATTTACGGTCCATTCGGCGGTGGCCAGCCAAGCCACGGTCACGGGGCTGAACCCCGCCAAGGAATACCGCTTCTGCGTGGCGGCCTACGACCGCGAAGGCCGCTTCAGCGTTGAGTCCAACAGTGTTACTCTCAAGAGCGTTCCGCCCCCCGTGATCTCCACCATGACCAAGGCTGGAAACCCGTTCCGCATTATGGTGAGCGGCAGCAACCTCCAGAGCGGCATCAAGGTGTTCATCAACGGGCCCGAGTGGACCAACAAGAAGTGGATGAGCACAGGACAGTTGAAGCTCAAGGGGGGCGCTGCCCTGAAGGCCGCCGTCCCCAAGGGTACCGCGGCCACATTCCGGTTCCTCAACCCCGATGGAGGAGAGATGACGATGGCATGGCAGTGGTGACCGGAGGAGAGGCACCTCGCCGCACCCATGGAGTGGAGGTTATTCACGGCGACATTACCACCCTGGCCGTGGACGCCATCGTCAACGCCGCCAACGCCTCGCTGCTGGGGGGAGGCGGCGTGGACGGAGCCATCCACCGTGCCGCGGGACCGGACTTGCTCCGCGAGTGCGAGACCCTGGGCGGGTGCGAGACCGGACAGGCGAAGATCACGAGGGGATACGCCTTGCCCGCGCGGTTCGTCATCCACACGGTGGGGCCCGTGTGGCGCGGCGGGAAAAACGGCGAACCGGCGCTCCTCGCCTCGTGCTACAGGACCAGCCTCACCTTGGCCGCCCAGCATCGCCTAGAAAGCGTGGCCTTCCCCGCCATCTCCACGGGCGTTTACAGATTCCCTGCCGAGGCGGCCTGCCGAATCGCTCTGCGCGAAGCGAGGGAATGTCTCGCGGACCACGAACTGCCCCGGCGCCTCCTCCTGGTCTTCTTCTTGCGCGCCGACTACGACATGGCCATGGCCCTGGCGAGTGCCTGAGCGTTCGGACATACGCGGACCGGGGCAGACGCGCGAGGCAGGCTCGGCGAGGAACACCAAGGAACGTTGACATGAGCCGCGATGCGCCACAACGCGGAGAAAGGATGGGCTGCCACCGGCCATCCTTCCTCGCGTCCTCTCTTGCCGGATTTGGCGATGGCATGTCTCGCCTTGGGAGTTGGCGGTCGCCTTTGGACCGACTTGGCTTGCGCTCTCAGACGAGGAGACCATCTCGATCTGCTCCTCAACTTTTCCGCCGGCGTTTCATGAGCTATAGTGAAGGGGTACGGAGGGATGTATGCCGGCACACCGACTGAGACTCTTGATCGGCAAGGTGGGTCTGGACGGCCATGACCGAGGCGCAAAAATCATCGCCAGGGCCTTGCGGGACGCGGGGTACGAGGTCATCTACACGGGCCTTCACCAGACACCGGAGCAGGTGGTGGCCACGGCCATCCAGGAGGACGTGGACGCCATCGGACTCTCCATCCTTTCGGGGGCCCACAACACCCTTTTCCCGAAGGTCCTGCGGCTCCTCAAGGAGCAGGGCGCGGAGGACATCATGGTCTTCGGCGGCGGCATCATCCCCGACGAGGACATCCCCACTCTGCACCAGGCCGGCGTGGCCAAGCTCTTCACCCCCGGCACTTCTACGGCGGACGTCCTGGCCTTCGTGAAGGATGAGGTGGAACCCCGGCGTGCCTTGGCGCGAGGGTAGGCCAGGCCTCTTTTGTCCATGACCGGAAACCCCGTTTCCATCGATCGCGATCTCCCCGCCGGCGGCATCCTCGTGCGCCTCGGCGGCGCGCACCGGCCCATGACGCTACGGCGGACGGCGATCTCGGCCCTCGCCAAGGCGGTGGAGTCGTGGGAGGCCCGGAGCGATCTTCGCTGGATCGCCTTCGCGGCGGCGTCTCCCACCACGTTTCTGGCGGGGGCGGACTTCAAGGAACTGGGAGCCCTGGACCCGGCGGGCGCCGGCGAGTTCTCGGTCATGGGCCAGGCCTTCTTCCGCCGCCTTCAGGTGAGCCGGTTGTGGTTCGTGGCCTGCGTGGAAGGGGCGTGCATGGGGGGCGGCCTCGATTTCGCCCTGAGCTGCGACTACCGCATCGCGTCGCCCTCCGCCCGCTTCGCCCATCCCGGCCCCAGGCTCGGCCTCTTCACGGGGTGGGGAGGCACGGCGGCCCTTCCCGCGAGGAGCAGCGCCGCCATCCCCGCCCTTCTGTCCGGAACCGCCCTGAGCGCCAAGCAGGCGCTGAAGGCGGGCTGGATCGAGGAGGTGGCCGCCCGGCCCCTCGCCCGTGCCGCCACCCGCGCGCGGGCCTCGGCGAGCATCGACCTGGCACGCCTCAAGCGCCTGCGGCGAGCCGAAGGACTTCCCCTCTCCGTGGCCCTAACCTACGAGCGCCTCCTGGCCATGGAACCCCAAGGCGGAGCGTGATAGGGTGGGGGCCATCGGGAGCAGGAAGCCGGAGCAGGGAGCCGACCAATGACAAACAACATCTCGATGTTCCAGCGTGCCAGAGGCTTCTCCCCGCTCCCGACATCCATGGGCCACCTCCGGAGAACACCATGACCCTCTGGGACCTCATCCTTCTGGCCCTCACCCTCGCGCTGGTCGTGGAGGGCATCTGGAAGGGCGCGGTGCGCCTGGGCTTCGGCCTGGCGGGCCTCTTGGCGGGCTACCTGTACGCGGGATACGCGGCCGATACGGCGGCGGGATATTTGACCTTCCTCGTGGAGCGCCTGCGGCGTCCCGTGGCCCTCACGGCCGGCTTCCTCCTCATCTTCACGGCCTTCGTCCTGGCCGGGGCCATCATCAACCGGCTGGTGAAGGCCTCGGGGCTCGGCTGCGTGAACCGGGTTCTGGGCGCGATCCTGGGCGTCGTGGCGGCCATTTACCTGGCGGGAGGGATGGTCCACCTCGCGGACCGCCTGTCCCCGGACTACGCCAAGGCGCTCACCCGCGGCCCCGTGGTGCGCCTTATGTCGGAATGGGCCGTGGGCATGGAGGCCCTCGTGCCATCCAGAGCGCTGCCTCTTCCACGGGAGCCCAAACCGGCTCGGACTGAGCCTCAAAGCGGTCACACATGAGTTCACCCGTTTTGCTGCTGGGGTTGACGGGCCTCTGCCTCATCCTGGGAGGGGCCTTGGCCTTCGCCCTCGCCCGGCTTGCATCCCTCGGCCGCTCCGCCGCCGAGGCCCAGCGGACCCTGGACGGTATCAGGGGCGAGATGACCGGACGCGTGGAGGGACTCGACCGCCGGGGCGCGGAACTTCAAACCCTTCTGACCCAGCAGCTCGGGTCCGTCCAGCAGCTTCTCCAGGACCGGCTGAGTTCCCAAGAGGCGGCCCTCCGCGAACAACTCGCCAGCCAGGCCGCCTCCCTCCAGGGCCAGACGGGCATCCTTCAGAAGCACATGGAGGGGACGCAAACCACCCTCTCTCAGGTCACGGAAAAGATGGGCGTCCTCCAACAGGCGGCCACACGCATGGCGGATCTGGGCCGGGACATGGAGGAGCTCCAGCGCCTCCTCAAGTCCCCCAAAGCCCGCGGCCAATTGGGAGAGCTGGGGCTGGAAACGCTGCTCGGCGACATGCTCCCCAAGGATAGAGTGCTGTACCAATTCGCCTTTTCGGACGGCAAAAAAGTGGACGCCGTCGTGCGCCTGGACAAGGGCCTCCTGCCCATTGACGCCAAGTTTCCCATGGAAGACTTTCAGCGGTACGTGGACGCTCGCCAGGAAGAGCGTCCCAAGGCCCGAAAGGCCCTGCGCGACAACTTGAAGAAAAAGGTGGATGACATCGCCCGCCTCTACATCCGGCCCGGCGAAGGCACCTTGCCCCTGGCCCTCATGTACCTGCCCGCCGAATCCCTCTATTACGAAGCCTTTATCGCGCGGGAAAAGGACGAGGACGACCTGTGGGACTACGCCTACCGAGCGTCTGTCCTGCCTCTTTCTCCCGGCACCCTGGCCGCCTACCTCAAGACCGTGGCCCTGGGACTGAAGGCCGCCGCCGTGGAGCAGAACGCACGGCAGGTCATCGAGATCCTCGCCACGCTGGAGCGGGACGTCAAGGCCTTCAGGGACTCCCACGAGACCCTGGGCAAGCACCTCAACAACGCCCACCAAACCTACGAGAAGACCACCCGGGCGCTGGGCCAGTTCGAGACCCACCTCGATCGCGCCAAGGAGATGGGCGGCGAAAGCACGAACGCATTGGACTCAGGGGACCAGGGGCCAGGAAACCATCCCGTGCCGTAGTCCCTTTCACTCCCTGCTCCCTGCTCCCTGCTCCCTGCTCCTCACTCTTCACTCCTCACTCTTCACCGCCGTTCTGCGCTATATTGTCTGCATCACCCGGGAGGGCCCCATGCTGATCGCCGTAACCGCCGAGGGAAAGGCTCTGGAATCGCCCGTGAGCCGCCGGTTCGGGAAGTCCGCTTTCGTGTTCGTGGCGGACACTCAAACCCGCGTTGTTCGCATCATCGATAACGCCGCCTTCGCCGCGCTCCGCCTGGGCTCCGGGGCCAAGACCGCGGAAATGCTGGCGCGCCTGGGCGTCGCCTGGGTCGCCACGGGCGCCATCGGCCCCGAGGCTTTCGAGATCCTCGAAAACAGCGCCATCAAGGTGGTGGCCTGCGCCACGGGAAGCTGCCGGGAGATTCTGGACCGCCTGGCGGCTGGAGGTCTCGCCCCTACCACGGCCCCCGCTCCTTGCCGTCCCGTCGCGGACGACGAATGACGCCTCGGAGCCAGGCCCAGTAATCGAACCTTGTCTCCCCCGAGGGAAGCGGCGCTTTGCACCGCTCTCACCGATTCATCGCCCCGATTCTTTCCATGCCACTCCTACAATTGGATGATCTACTCGCTCCCGAATTGGCCCTTGACGGCCGATAAATGAGCGATATATTAGAGGTATAGACCATCCAATAATGCAATTGGATGGCTACATCGCGAGCCAGGAGGGTGCCGTGGATCTTCACATCGACCGTGAAAGCCCCGTCTCGCTCTACCTCCAAATCAGCGGAGGCATCAAGCAGCTCATCCTCGCCGGCCATCTGCCCGATGGCTTCCTCTTGCCGCCGGAGCGGCGCCTCGCCGATTCGCTCGGCGTCAACCGAACGACGGTGGTCAACGCCTACCAGCAGCTCAAGACGGACGGGTTCGTGGACGCCCGCGTAGGCCGGGGCACCATGGTACTCCCCCGCCGCCCCAAGGATCCGGAGGGAAAGGCGGCCCAGCCCCTCGCCTGGCGTCAGCTCGCCCGGGAGGGCGCCGCCAGGGAACCGGACCCCCTGGTACGCGACCTTTTGGCCCTCACCGAGCGCAGAGACGTGATCTCCATGGCCGTGGGCCTGCCCGCTCCCGAGATGCTGCCCCTGGACGCCATGGGCCGCATCCACGCGCGGCTCCTGGCGGAGCGCGGGGCCGAAGTCTTTCTGCACAGCCCCACGGAGGGCGTCACCGCCTTCCGGGACGCCATCTGCCGCCACATGGTATCGCGCGGCATCCAGTGTACGGTTCCGGAGGTTCTCGTCACGTCCGGCTCACAGCAGGCGCTGGATCTGGTGGCGCGCGCCTACCTCGCGCCCGGGGACGTGGTGGTGGTTGAGGAGCCCTCCTACTTCGGCGCCCTGGAAACCTTCCGCGCCGCCCAGGCCAGGCTCATGGGGGTCCCCGCCGACGGAGACGGCATGCGCACCGACCTCCTTGAAAACCTGCTGGCGCGCCAGCGCCCCAAGCTCATTTACACGCTGCCCACCTTCCAGAACCCCTCGGGGAGCGTCCTCTCCCTGGAGCGGCGCCGCCGCCTGCTGGAGCTGGCCTACCGCTATCAGGTGCCCGTGGTGGAGGACGACCCCTACTCGGACCTCCGGTATGAGGGCCAAACGGTGCCCTCCCTCAAGGCGCTGGACCCCAGTGGATACGTGGTCTATCTCAGCTCCTTCTCCAAGATCCTCTTCCCGGGCCTGCGCCTGGGATGGATCGCCGCGCCGCGCCCGGTGATCCGCCAGCTCGCCCTGACCAAGCAGTCCGTGGACCTGCACTCCAACACCCTCGGCCAGTGGATGGTGGAGCGCTTCATCACGGAGGGCCTCTTCTCGCGGCACCTGGAGGCCTCCCGGACGGAGTACGCCCGGCGGCGCGACGCCATGATCGAGGCGCTGGAGGCCGAAGCCGCGGAGGGCTTCACGTGGAACCGGCCCCAGGGCGGCTTCTACGTCTGGTGCACGTTCCCCGAGACGGTCTCCCCCTCCGCGCTCATGCAGGAGGCCGCGCAGGAGCACGTGGCTTTCCTTCCGGGAGGCGCCTCCTTCGTCGGAGACCCCGGCCAAAACCACATTCGTCTGAACTTCACATACTGCGAGCCCGCGCGAATTCGCGAGGGCATCGCCAGGCTCATGCGGGCCTATCGCGCGGTGGCCGCCAAGCCTCGCTCCGCCGAGCGGCTTCAGGGCGGGACCCCGCCCATCGTCTGAGGGAGCGCCGGGGATATACCGGCGCAGGGAGATACCATGGGAATTCATTTGGCACATCGGATGGACATCTTGAAAGCGTCGGACGTGAGGGAGCTCCTCAAGGTCACGCAGCGGCCCGAGGTCATCTCCTTCGCGGGAGGCCTCCCGGCGCCGGAGTTTTTTCCCGGGGAGAGGCTCGCCGGCATCGCCCGCGAGATCCTCGCCACGGACGGAGCGCGCGCTTTGCAGTATTCCACCACGGAGGGCCACGCGCCCCTGCGCAGGCAGATCGCCTCGCGCCTCAACGCGCTCTCGGACACCCGCTACACCGCGGACAACATCCTCATCACCGCGGGTTCGCAGCAGGGGCTCGACCTCACCGGGAAGCTCTTCCTCGACGAGGGGGACGAGGTCCTATGCGAAAGCCCCACCTACTTGAGCGTCATCGGCGCTTGGAACGTCTTTCGCCCCACGTGGGTGGAAGTGCCCACGGACGACGACGGCATGGACATGGCGGCCCTGGAGGAGAAACTCGACCGGTGCCGCCGGCCCAAGCTCGTTTACGTGGTGCCCAACTTCCAGAATCCCTCGGGGCGCACCTGGTCTCTGGAACGGCGCCGGCGCCTCATGGAGGCCACCGGCCGGCGCGGCATCCCGGTGGTGGAGGACAACCCCTACGGCGAACTGCGCTTCGAGGGACAGGCCTTGCCCTCGCTGAAGGCCTTCGACGCGCGAGGCCTCGTGATCTCCCTCGGAACCTTCTCCAAAATTTTCTGCCCCGGCCTGCGCCTTGCCTGGCTGGCGGCCGAACAGCCCCTCTACGAGAAATTCGTCATCCTGAAGCAGGGCACCGACCTGCACACCGCGACGCTGAGCCAAATGATGGTCTCCCGCTACATGGAGCGCTACGACCTGGACGAGGACGTGCGTCGCATCACGGAGGCCTACCGGATCCGGCGAAACGCGATGCTGGCGGCCCTGGACAAGGAGCTGCCGGAGGACGTGCGCGTCACCAGGCCCGCGGGAGGGCTCTTCCTGTGGGCGGAGCTGCCGCCCGGCGTGAACGCCCGGGACCTGCTCGGCCGATGCGTGGCGCGCGACGTGGCCTTCGTCCCGGGCGAGGCCTTCTTCCCCAACGGGGGCCACGAGAACACCCTGCGGCTCAACTTCTCCAACATGCCTCCGGACCGGATCGCCGAAGGCGTGCGGCGCATCGCGGAGGCCCTGGCGGAGATGCGGGTGGAGGCCGCCTGAGCACGCGGCGAAGCTAGCAGCCTGCTCAAGTTATTCAAGTTGGTTCGGAGACGCCACACCAGGGGGCGTGATTGGCGCCCGTCACGGCGGAACGCAGAACGGGCGGGCCTGAGCCCGCCCGTTCGCATGTCCGGCGCCCGCCTGGAGATTCGGATCTAGGCGTGGCCGCCGCCGTTCTCGGAGGGCTTCACGAAGCTGCCCGTGAGCCACGTCTGGAATCGGTCCATGTAGACGTAAAACACGGGAGTCACGAAGAGGGTGAGGAACTGGGAGAAGATGAGGCCGCCCACCACGGCGAGGCCCAGGGGGCGCCTGGATTCGGCGCCGGCGCCCAGGCCGAGGGCGATGGGGAGGGTGCCCATGAGGGCGGCCATGGTGGTCATCATGATGGGCCGGAAGCGGATGACGCAGGCTTCGTAGATGGCTTCCGCGGGCGCCTTGCCCTCTTTGCGCTGGGCTTCCAGGGCGAAGTCGATCATCATGATGCCGTTTTTCTTCACGAGGCCCACCAGCATGATGATGCCCACGAAGGCGTAGATGGACAGATCCACGCGGAAAATCAACAGCGTGACGAGGGCGCCGAACCCGGCGAAGGGCAGGGCCGAGAGGATGGTCAGGGGGTGGATGAAGCTCTCGTAGAGAACGCCGAGCACGAGGTAGATCACCAGGATGGCCAGGAGGAGAAGCCAGCCCAGGCCCTTCATGGAGGATTGGAAGGCTTGAGCCGTGCCCTGGAAGCTCGTGGTGACGGTGGCCGGGAGGGTCTGCAACGCGAGCTTCTGCACCTGCGCCACGGCATCGCCCAGGGAAACCCCCGGCTTCAAGTTGAAGGAAATGGTCACGGAGGGGAGCTGGCCCGTGTGGTTGATGGAGAGCGGGCCCAGGCCCTGGCTGATTCGGGCGACGGCGCTGAGCGGCACGAGCTGGCCCGAGGAAGAATGGACGTAGAGCATGGACAGGGCCTCGGGGTCTCGCTGGTACTGGGGCAGCACGTCCATGATCACGCGGTACGTGTTATTGGGAGCGTAGATGGTGGAAACCTGCCGGTCGCTGTAGGCATAGTAGAGGGCGTCCTCCACCTGTGCCGCCGTGACCCCGAGGGTGGCCGCCCTGTCCCGGTCGATGGCCACCTCCGCCTGGGGATTCTTGAGGAGAAGATCGCTCACCACGTCCAGCAGGCCTGGCATGGCGCGCATCTTGCTCTCCATGAGGGGCGCGTATTTGTAGAGCTCGTCCGTGTTGGAGGCCTGAAGGGTGACCTGGTAGAGGCTCTGGGACACGCGCCCTCCGATCTGAATGGGAGGGGGGTTCTGGATGAAGGTCATAATGCCGGGCACTTGGGCGAGCTGGGGGCGG
>JAKBES010000005.1 GCA_021833665.1 Acidobacteriota bacterium | reverse complement strand
CCCAAGGCCTGATCGGGTCCGAAAAGGACAAGGCGAACCACAGGAAGCGGGGAGACATCTCCCCGCTTTTCTCTTTCAGCAGCCTGCGAAGGGGGTGCGCCGCATTGCGGGTGCTCCGGGCCAAGCTATATACTATCAGCCCGATAGGGAGGAGGTTCCGCCATGCGCGCCCGATGGCTTGTCTTTGGGATGTTTCTGACTTTCCCGTTGCTGGCCCAGGCCTCACCCACGGCCATCCTCGTGGACACGAGCCGGTCCATTCCTCCGGCCCAATTCGAGGCGCTTAAGGAGCGCCTGGAGGCAGCGCTGCCTGATCTCGTCTCGAAGGGCCCCGTGGCCCTTTACGCTTTCAACGACGAGCCCGTTAGATTGGTGGATTACACCACGGACCAGGCGGCCCTGCACGACGGGATACAAAAGCTCGCCGAGGGTGGGCGGTTCACCCTGCTTTACGACTGTCTCTTCACGGCCGAGAAGGACATGGCCGCCCTGGGGTCGCCGGGGATCATTCTCCTCTTGACCGACGGGCGGGATGAAAACTCGGCCGTTACCTTGGAAGACTTCGCCGCCAGGGCGAGCGAGGCCCACGTGGCGGTGGTATCGGTGGGCCTGGGGGCTGCCGACGAGAAGTCTCTGCGGCGCCTGGCCGTCCTCACGGGCGGACGGTATGCGGGCCTTCTGGGTAAGGCAGACGCCGCGAGCCTCGTAGGTGCCTGGCGGGACACGGAGGCCGCCCTTCCGCCACCGCCTCCTGCCAAGCCCACGGCGATTCAAGAGCCCCAACCCACGGCCGCGGCCGCCGCCCCGGTGCCACCGCCGCCCGCTGACCATTCCGGGCTATGGATTTTGGCTGCGGTCTTTTTGGCGGGCTTTGCCATCGTGGTGGTGGTCCTGGTGGTGCTTCTGAAACGGACCAAGCCCCCCGAGGCTCGCGTGTGTGAAACGTGCGGACGGGCCCTCCAGGCCTGGGAGGCCCAGTGTCCCGATTGCCTCGCCAGCGAGCTTTCCATCACGAAACCGGGCCTGGAAGCGCAGACCCCCGCGGCGCCCCCCCTGCCGGAGATCGATCCCGCGCTCCTGCGGAAGGGCCCTTCCTCGGAGGCTCTTGAACATACGCTCGTGCTGGACGAGGTGCCCGTGCTGGTACTCCGGCGGGGGAACAACCCTCCCCGCATGTTCCAGCTCCCTCCAGGGCAGGTCGTCTCCATCGGCCGCGATAAGGTGAACACCATCTCCGTGGCCGACCAGACCCTCTCCGCGCAGCACTTCCGCATCGTCCAGAAGGAGGGGAAGTTCTATCTGGTGGACCTCCAATCGACCAACGGGACGTATCTGGACAACGCTCGGGTGACCCTCGCCGAGCTGAGCAGTGGCGCCGTCATCCGGGCCGGCCAATGCGAATTTGCCTTCCGCCTGGAGATGAAAAAGCTGAGCTGATGCCTCCGGAGGCCGGGATGCCGTCCTCTGCTTCTTATCGGGCAAGCGTGGCTCGGGGCCTATTCGGCGGGCGGAGGAGGAGGCTCGATCTCCTCGATGTGCTTTCGGAGGCGGTGGACCTCCAGGCGGAGGAGTTCGACTTCCCGTTCCTCGTCTTGCAGGATGGATCGCATGAACCAACTCGACAGGAGCCCGGCCAGGGTTCCGAATAGGGTGATCCCCGCGGCCATGAGGACGGCGGCCACCAGGCGGCCGGAGAGGGTCACGGGATATTTGTCCCCGTAGCCCACGGTGCACACGGTCACCCACGCCCACCACACCGCGTCCTGGGGGGTGAGGATGTTGGCGCTCGGTGCGCCCGCTTCCGCCTCCAGGATGAAAATGGCCGCGAAGCCCGCCACCATCATCGTGGCGAGGAGGGCGGTGGCGAAGACCGCCCGGGCCTTTTTCTTGTAGAGGTGGGACAGGAGGGCGCCCGGGGAAGGGAAGGCCCACATCTGCCGGGCCACCCAGGCGACGTACACGAGGCGTCCCACGCGAAGGACGTTGTACTGGGGGAGGCTGGCGACCAGGTCGATCCATCCCCATCGCAGGAAGGCTTTCTTGGATGGGGCGATCCACAGGCGCACGAGGAAATCCGCGATGAACAGGTAGCAGATGGCGTCGTCGTACGTGTCCAGCAGGGCGCGGGTCGGCTCCGGCAGGGGAATCAGGTAGTAGGCCAGCAAGGCCGCCATGCCATAGAGGGAAAGGAGTCCGAGGCCCACGTGGACCAGCGTCAGTTCTTGCGGGTGGTGCCCTTCGCGGTTTCGCGTCATCAGAACCCCAAGCCGAGGTTAGATCAGGACCGCCGATCCGGCAAGGGGGGAGAGCCGGGGCGGGGGGGCGTCCCCTCTTGATGGGTCCGGAGCGCCAAAAGCTTGCTCAAATGCGCCAGGTTGCCTATAATTCCGAGATTCGGAAGGGGGAGCGCCATGTCCGCACAATCGGCGATGCCGACGATCCGGGAGCTGAAGGGGTACGAGAACCAGCAGGTGACGCTGAACGGCTGGGTCTACAACAAGCGCTCCTCGGGCAAGGTCCGGTTCCTCATCCTCCGCGATGGAACGGGGTACCTCCAGTGCGTGGCCTTCGTGAAGGACGTCCCGCCGGAAGTCTTCGACCTCTGCGACCGGGTCAAGCTGGAATCCTCCGTCTCCGTCACGGGAACGGTGCGCCTGGACGAGAGGGCACCCGGGGGGGTTGAGCTTTCCCTGGGCGCGGTGACGCTCCATCACATGGCCGAAGAATATCCCATCCAGAAGAAGGATCACGAGACGGCGTTCCTCATGGAAAACCGCCACCTCTGGCTGCGCTCCTCGCGGCAAGTGGCCATCCTGCGCACGCGCTCCGAGATTGAGCAGTCCTTCCGGGACTACTTCTACGACAACGGCTTCACGCTCATCGACAGCCCCATCCTTACGCCCGCGGCGTGCGAGGGCACGACGACGCTTTTCGAGACGGAGTACTTCGGGGAGAAGGCCTACCTGAGCCAATCGGGCCAGCTCTACCTGGAGCCCGCGTGCATGGCTCTGGGAAAGGTCTACTGCTTCGGCCCCACGTTCCGAGCCGAGAAGAGCAAGACGCGGCGGCACCTCACGGAATTCTGGATGCTGGAGCCCGAGATGGCCTTCGCGGGGCTGGAGGAGGTCATGGCTCTCGCGGAGGACTTCCTGGTCTACGTGGTCTCCCGCGTCCTGGACCGCTGCAAGGAAGAGCTGAAGATCGCGGAGCGCGACACGAGCGCCCTGGAGAACGTGCGCAAGCCCTTCCCGCGCATCCAGTATAAGGACGCGGTGGCCCAGCTTCACACGCTCGGCAGCGACATCGCGCATGGGGACGACTTCGGCGCGGACGACGAGACCATCCTCACCAAGCAGTACGACCGGCCCCTCATGGTCCACCGCTACCCGAGCGCCGTGAAGGCCTTCTACATGGAGCCGGACCCGGCCGATCCGAGCCTGGCCCTGTGTGTGGACGTGCTCGCGCCCGAGGGCTACGGCGAGATCATCGGCGGCTCAGAGCGCATCCACGATCACGACCTGCTCCTGCGGCGCATCCACGAACACGGCCTGCCCGAGAAGGCCTTCCAGTGGTACCTGGACATCCGCAAATACGGCACCGTCCGGCACGGCGGTTTCGGCATCGGCCTGGAGCGGACGGTGGCCTGGATCTGCGGGCTGCCCCACGTGCGCGAGACCATCCCTTACCCGAGGATGATCTACCAGCTTTATCCGTAAACAAAGAACAGGGGACAGGAGCGGGGCGGCGGCGGGTTCCCGGCGCGGCCCTTTGACCGTTGCGTACGGCTCCCCGGGGGGCCCTCTCTTTGCTCCTCGTACCCCACATCTCAAGTGTCTTAATCCGCGTCTCAAGTCTCATGTCCAACTCCCGACATTCATATTGAGGCTGGCAAGGTATTTGGCCGTTGCCTAAAGTTTCCGAAATGAAACCTAGATGGTCAACTGCAACGTCACAATTCACCTCAGGTTGCTTTACACATGTGTTCCACATGGGATATCCTACGGCCCATATACGCTGCTACGGAGTTGATTGCGCCGGCAAGTCACGGCATGAAGCAGTTGGCAAGGGTTTTGAATATGCATGCTCCTTCAGAGGTAGGCGTGGCGGCGGGTTCCTTGGGTGGGGGTGAGATGCAGACCATACCCTGTCGAATCAAGAGTGAGAGTGGAGCATGAGGGCAGGGGGAAGCTGGTGCCGCGCTACCTGCCCCGCTCACGTACTCTTCACGGGAGTAAAACACGCCGGACCCGGGTGGAGGCGGGAGGCCTCGCGTGCACCCATTTGACCGGGCTTTTCGCCTCATTCTTCCCGTGGGGGCCGTGGCCGTCCTGGTGACGGTCTTGGCCGTGGGATGGTTCACGGAGCCCGACCAGCTCCTCAAAGGCTACGAGCCCGCACAGCCCATTCCCTTCTCCCACAAGCTGCACGCGGGCACCATGAAGGTGCCGTGCCTCTACTGCCACGTGGGGGCGACCCGGTCCAGAATCGCGGGGGTTCCTTCCGTGGAAACCTGCATGAACTGCCATCGTGTCACGAAAACAAACAGCCCGGCCATCATTCAGCTGACCCGGATTTACGAATCGGGACGGCCGCTGCTGTGGAAGCGCATCCACGACCTTCCGGACTATGTGTACTTCGACCACCGCCCTCACGTGCACGCCGGAATCGCCTGCCAGACGTGCCACGGCGAGGTGCAGACCATGGACGTGGTCTACCAGCACATGTCCATGCGGATGGGCAACTGCCTGGGATGCCACCGTGATCCTCACGCCGCCCTTCCTGAGCATTCACCCGTCAAGCGGGGCCCCGAGAACTGTTACGCGTGTCATCGGTAGGGATCGAGCCAATGGACGAACGAGCCTGCGAACAAGAGAGATCGGTGAAGCGCGGTGGATGAAAAAACGAAGGCCCGGATGAGGGCCCATCTCAAGCGGGGCATGCCCCGGCACTGGCGATCTCTGGAGGAGCGAACACCCACGCCCGACCTGAGAGCTGAGGGCTGGAACGAATTCGCCCCGGGAGCGGCCGAGCCCATGGCCCCGCCCGCGGATGTCCTTTCCCGGCGGCGGTTCCTCGGCCTCGTGGGAGCCACGGCGGCTCTCGCGGCCACGGCCGCCTGCTCGAAGGTGGACCGGGGATTCATCGTTCCGTACACGAAGCGGCCCGTGGAAGTGGTTCCAGGCGTGGCGAACTACTACGCGAGCACCTTCCAGGAAGGGCGCCGCGCGTACAGCGTCCTGGTCAAAACCCGGGAAGGGCGGCCCATCCACATCACCGGCAACGACGAGCACCCGGCCTTCAAAGGGAAGACATCTCCCAGGGCCATGGCCGATATCATGCGTCTCTACGATCCGGACCGTCTCAGGGGGCCTAGGATCGACGGAAGGCCGGCTTTGTGGTCCGAAGCGGACCGCCTCCTCGTGGAAGCCCTTCGGTCGGCCAAAGCTACGGGTAATGGGGTGCTCCTTCTGACGGGTGCCGTGCTCTCTCCGACGCGCCGGACCCTCATCGCGGACATGAAATCCGCGTTGCCCGGGCTTGAGCACGCAGCCTGGGAGCCAGCCGCGGGGGACGCGGAGCTGTCGGCCGCAAGGGCGGCGTTCGGCGGCCCCGCTTTGGTCAAAACGAAAATCGGCCAGGCCAAGGTTATCCTGTCACTGGGAGCCGATTTCCTAGGCGGAGATGACCCCGAGTCCGTGGCAGCCTTCGCCGCTTGGCGGAGGCCCCGGGGGCCCGGCGAGCCCATGAACCGCCTCTGGGCGCTGGAGGGGGCCATGACGCTGACGGGCGCCAAGGCGGACCGCAGGGTTCCCGTGAAGCCCTCCCAAGCCGCTCCCCTGGCCTTCGCCCTCGCCCGCGCCTTGAACGAACGGGGTGTGCCCCTGCCGGCGGGGGTGCAGGCCTCGGCGCTACCGCAGGGGAAGTCCCAAGGGAACCCCTTGTCCGCCGAAGAGTGGGGAGCCCTCCTGAATGATCTGAGGGGTGCCCGGGGCGAGGCACTGGTGGTGTGTGGGGCCTCCATGCCGCCCGAAGCGCACGTGGCGGCGCATCTTCTGAACGCCATGGTCGGCGGAACCCTCGCTCAGGCCCGCCCGGCCGAACCGCTGGCGTCGCTCAGGGATCTGGACGGGGTCGTGCGGCGCATGGCGTCGGGCGGCTACGAAGCAGTCATTTTTTGGGGAGTCAATCCCGTCTATGCGTTTCCCGACGCGGACCGCCTTACGGCCGCCATGGAAAGGGCTCCCTTGAAGGTCTGGATGGGAGTGATCGAGGACGAGACCTCCGCCCGTTGCAGGATCGTGCTTCCCGAGCATCATTGGCTCGAGGCATGGGGGGACTATGGCGATGGCGACGGGGTCGTCTCCCTCCAGCAGCCAACCGTCGGACCCCTCTACGATACGAGGCAAGGCGAAGAGGTGGTGATGGGCTGGCTCAAGGGCCTGGGCGCGGTCCCGTCCGCCGATTACCACGCGTACATTCAAACCCGGTGGCGCAAGGAAGTCTACCCTCAAGGGAGCCCCGTTTCCTTCGAGCGCTATTTTGAGGCCGCCCTTCACGACGGGCTGGTGAGGACGGGGTCGGGCATCCCGGCCGCCCTGGCCTTCAATGGCACCGCCGTGGAGGTTGCGAGGGGCCCATCCTCTGCCGCGTTCGATCAGGGGTTTGAATTGCTGCTCGCACCGGGGTATGCCGTCTACGACGGGCGCTATGCCAACATCGGGTGGCTTCAGGAGCTCCCCGACCCGGTGACCAAAAATACATGGGGTAACCCCCTGTCCCTGTCCGTCGCCGACGCCGAGGCCCTCGGTCTAGGGGACGGGGACATGGTGAAGATCGAGGCGGGGAAGGCGGCCATGGAGATGCCCATCCTGGTGCAGCCGGGCCAGGCCGAAGGCGTCCTCGTTCTCGCCTTGGGATACGGCCGGTCTGCAGGGAGCGTGGCGGCGGGTATCGGGGTGAACGCCTTCAAATTCATGGACGCCGGGTCCTCTTCCCCCAACGTTCGCACCGGCGTCCGGATCGCAAAGACCGGCGGCAGACGCGACCTTCCCATCACCCAGGCTCACCACAGGATGGAAGGGCGCGACATCGTCCGCTCCTACACCCTCGCCGGCTACGCGCGCGAGGCCGCCGAGCCAAGGCCCGCCGAAGACCTGGTCACCCTCTACGATCCCCAGAAATTTCCCCTGCATAAGTGGGGCATGGTGATCGACCAGAGCGCCTGCGTGGGATGCAGCGGCTGCGTCATCGCCTGCCAGTCCGAGAACAACATCGCCGTGGTGGGAGCGGAGCAGGTGGTTCGGGGACGGGAAATGCAGTGGATCCGCATCGACCGTTATTACGAGGGCGATCCGAGGCGCCCGGGAACGGTTCACCAGCCCATGCTCTGCCAGCAGTGCGACGACGCCCCCTGCGAGAACGTGTGCCCGGTCAACGCCACCAACCACAGCCCCGACGGGCTCAACCAGATGGCTTACAACCGGTGCGTGGGCACCCGGTACTGCGGCAACAACTGTCCCTACAAGGTCAGGCGTTTCAATTTCTTTGAGTACACGGCCTTCAAAAAAGACCCCGAGGCCTTGGCTTACAATCCCGAGGTTACGGTTCGTCCCCGAGGCGTCATGGAGAAGTGCACCTTCTGCATCCAAAGAATTGAAGACGCTCGCATGAGGGCGCGCGACGAGAACCGGCCGCTGCGAGACGGCGAGATCGTGACCGCCTGCCAGGCGGCCTGCCCCGCCGATGCCATCGTCTTCGGCGACCTGAAGGATCCCGGGAGCCGGGTCTCGCTGCTGTCCAAGAGCGACCGCGGTTACAAGGTCTTGGCGGAGCTGGGGGTCCGTCCCGCCATCACCTACCTCGCCAACCTCACGAATCCAGCGGCGGGAGAAGAGCAAGCATGAACCGCGAAGGTGCCAAGACCGCCAAAACTGATCTAGGTGTTAAGAGGCCTATCTCGCCGCCACCTTTGCGTCTTGGCGGTGCGATGTCCTTATTTCGGGTGGCCCATGAAGGCTGAAGCGGTGAGGCTTCCGGAAGAGCTCCAGGCCCCGGCCTTAACCGCGGGGCTCGTGACGTCGGGTAGCCTGGACGATCAGGTCCTCAAGTTCCCCGCGAAGAAGCCTCCCCTGGCCTGGTACGTGGGTTTTGCCATCACCAGTTCCATCATGACCCTCGGCCTCGCCCTCATCGGCTACACCATCGCCACGGGGATCGGCGTCTGGGGCAACACGAATCCCGTCTTCTGGGCCTTCGATATCATCAACTTCGTCTTCTGGGTCGGTATCGGCCACGCAGGCACCCTCATCTCGGCGATCCTCTTTCTCTTCCGCAAACGCTGGCGCAACGCCATCGCCCGCTTCGCAGAGGCCATGACCATCTTCGCGGTCATGTGCGCGGGCATCTTCCCGCTCATCCACGTGGGGCGCCCCTGGGTGGCCTTCTGGCTCTTTCCCTATCCCAACCAGCGCGCCGTCTGGCCCAACTTCCGTTCGCCCCTTCTGTGGGACGTCTTCGCCGTGAGCACCTATTTCAGCGTGTCGCTGCTCTTCTGGTATCTCGGGCTGCTTCCCGACATCGCCTCCATGCGGGACCGGGCCACGGGAAAGATTAGGAAGGCCGTCTACTCCGTGCTCTGCCTAGGCTGGCGGGGCGCCAACTCGCACTGGAACCACTTCGAGAAGGCGTATCTGCTCCTGGCGGGATTGGCCACGGGCCTCGTCTTATCGGTCCACAGCGTGGTTTCCTTCGACTTCGCCGTATCTCTGGTTCCCGGCTGGCACATGACCATCTTCCCGCCCTACTTCGTCACGGGGGCCATCTTCGCGGGTTTCGCCATGGTCCTCATGGTGCTCATCGTGGTGCGCGAGACCATGGACATGAAGAACCTGATCACGGCCTACCACCTCGACGTCATGAGCAGGGTCATTCTCGCCATGTCCTGCCTCATGGGGTACGCCTACCTCATGGAGGGCTTCACGGCGTGGTATTCCATGAATCCCTTCCTCCACTCCATCTTCAAGAACTACTTCATGGGAGCCTACTGGTGGGCGGGCTGGTTGACCCTGGCGTGCAACGTTTTTATCCCTCAGCTTTTCTGGTTCAAGAAGTGCCGGCAGAGCTACGTTTGGATGATCGTGATCGCCCTTGCCGTGACGACGGGGATGTGGTTCGAACGCTTCGTCATCATCGTGGTGTCGCTGCATCATGACTTCCTGCCCGCCTCCTGGCACCTCTACAAGCCCACCCTCGTGGACTACGGCATCCTGCTCGGGTCCTTCGGCCTCTTCTTCACCATGGTTCTCCTCTTCGCGCGCGTTCTTCCCGTCATCGCCACCACGGAAATGAAGGGCATCCTCCCCGGCGCGCAGCCACATGTAGTGAAAAGTGAGGAGTGAGGAGTGAGGAGTGAGGAGAAAAGGATGGGAACGGGGAGCCGGGGAAACCATGGGAGAGCCATGGGTACTCCTGGTCCCTCAGTCACCGAGTCACCTCGTCACGTCAATGGGAAGCGGGGAGCAGAGAGCTGAATGATGACGGAACCCAAGAACAGAGGCATGTTTGGGGTCGTGGGGCTGTTTGAGAGCGCGGATGCCCTCATGGCGGCGATTCCCAAAGTGCGCGAGGCGGGGCTGGGCAAGGTGGAAGCCTACACGCCCTACCCGGTTCACGGTCTGGACAAAGCCTTGGGACAAAGACGGTCTCCCCTGGGCGGGATGGTGATGGTCATGGGCGTTCTTGGCGCGCTCACGGCCTTCCTCTTCCAGTGGTGGATCAGCGGCATCGATTATCCCATCGTCACGGGGGGCAAGGCGCCCACCTCCTGGCAGGCCTTCGTCCCCATCATGTTCGAGGTGACGGTCCTCTTCGCCACGTTCACGGCGGGGCTGGGCATGCTCTTCTTCCTGAACAAGCTGCCATTCTTCGGCCATCCGGTGCTTCACGCCCAAGCCATCGCGGACATCACCCGGGACCGGTTCGGCCTCGCCATCGAGGCGGAAGGCGATGGCTTCGACGTGGAGGCGGCGGTTCGAGCCCTCGAAGCGGCGGGGGCTCGGCCCATCGAGGTGATCCCCCAACCATCGTTCAGCGGGCCCATGACCGCGAGGTACCTGGAGCGGAGCCTGCTTGGAATCGCCATCGCCTGCGCCGTTTCGGGCTACGCCATGTACTGGGCGGTGAAGCTCTTCCCCGTCCTTCCGCCCACGTCTCACATGCTCGTCCAGCCCCGGCTCGATCCCCAGAAGCCCAGCGCCTTTTTCAAGGACGGCCACGGCATGCAGCTTCCCGTCCCGGGCACCGTGGCTCGTGGATACCTACCTTTGGGCCTCGCTTCGCAAGAAGAGGCGGCCACCCTGGTGAACCCTTTGGCCGTGAGCGAGAAGGTTCTCGAGGAGGGGAGGCAAGCCTACATGAACCACTGCGTGGTCTGCCACGGGCCCTTGGCGAACGGGGTCCCCACCCTCACGAGCGCCTACGGCGCCAAGCCCGCGAACCTGCAAGCGAAACAATTTCGTGACTATCCCGACGGCAAAATCTATTGGACCATCGTTATGGGCAAGAACGCCATGCCCTCCTACGCCGCGGACCTGAGCGAGGAGGATCGCTGGGCGGTGATCCACTACCTCCGCGCCCTCCAGCGGGCCCAGAACGCCAAGCCGGGAGACTTGGACGGCGTGAAGCTTGAAGCGGGAAGCGGACCAGGATCAGAGGGGAAGGCGCCATGACCGGATCGAAGACGAGCACCGGCCAGGCTCTTTGGGGCGCGGCCGCTCTGGGGCTCGTGGGGGTGGGCGCCACGTACCCGGTGGCCGGTCCCGCGAGGTTCTGGGCGAACTGGCTCCTCTGGTTCCTCTTCCTGCTCACCATCGGCCTGGGCTCCCTGTTCATCGTGGCCCTCGAACACCTCGTGGGCTCCCGGTGGAGCGTGCCCCTTCGCCGCATCCCCGAACGCCTCTCGACCCTCCTCCTGCTGGCCGTGCCCATGGCCTTCGTGTCCTTGGGCGCCCTTCCCGTCCTCTATCCCGGTACCAGACCGGAGGCGGCCCACGATCCGGTTCTGGCGGGGAAAGCATTCTGGCTCAGCGCGCCCTTCGTCTCCACCAGGACAATACTGTGTCTTGCCCTCTGGCTCGTGGGCGTCGCGGTCCTCACGGGAGGGTCCCTCCGCCAGGACCGAACGCGCGACCCGGGTTTCAACGTGAAAGCCCGCCGCTTCGCCCCGGCGTTCCTTGCCATCTTCGCCGTCACCCTCACCCTCGTGGCCTTTGACTGGATCTCGGCCCTCGAGCCTAAATGGTATAGCGACATCTTCGGCGTCTACCTGTTCGCGGGCACGTTCCTGGCCGCCCTCGCCGCCACGGCGGTCTCGGTGGTCTTTCTCAAGGGCAAGGGCAGGCTGGAAGGGGTGGGGCCGTCCCACCTTTACAACCTTGGCGCCTACCTTTTTGCCTTTACGGTCTTCTGGTCCTACATCGCCTTCGCGCAGTACCTCCTCATGTGGTACGGAGACATGCCCGAGGAGGTCTTTTGGTACAAGGAACGCCTGGCGGGATCCTGGCTTGGCGTGGCTCTCCTGCTCGGCGTTGTGCATTTCCTCATTCCCTTCTTCGCCCTGATCCCGAGAGACGCCAAGGGCGACACGCGGCGGCTTTTCAGGGTGGCCGTGCTCATGCTGGCGGCACATGTGCTGGATCTCTACTGGCTCATCTTTCCCGTCCTGGGACCGCCCCGCTTGTCCTGGCCCGAGCTGAGCTTCGCCCTCTTCTTCATCAGCGGCGGGCTCCTCTGGGTCCGGGCCGCCATGGAGCGGGGCGAAGACATGCCGGCGGGCGATCCCTTCCTTCGCGAGGGACTGGAGTTTCGGTTATGATGGATGCCTATGTGACAACCGAGGAACTCCGGCACCTCCTCTCGGCCCTCCTCGTGGTCGTCATCTTCATCTGTCTCGTGGCGCTCTTCGCCTTCCTCATCATTCCTGGAACGCGCAACGCCAATGCCCCCATAGCCGGTCCCGCGGTCAATCCGCCGCAGGGGCAGACGGGGTGGCTCGACGTCACCGAGTATCCGCCCGAGGAGGGGTACACGGTGCCGCCCGTGGACCCGAAGACGGTCATGACGCCGACTCCTGTGCTCCTGGCCCGGGGCAAAGTCCTCTTCGAGCAGAACTGCGTGGCGTGCCACGGCCCGGAAGGCCACGGCGACGGCCCGGCCGCCAAAGGGCTCAATCCGCCGCCTCGAAACTTCAGCCAGCCAACCGGCTGGGTCAACGGCTACCAGATCGAAGGCATATGGAAAACGCTCCAAGAGGGCGTCAAGGGAAGCGCCATGGTGGAGTATGACTACCTCTCCACGAGGGACCGCATGGCCCTCGTGCACTATGTGCAATCGCTCGGAGACTTCAGCCACGGGCCCGAGGACCCGGCCAAACTCGCGGCCCTCGCCAAGCTCTTCGCTTCGGCCGGCCAGGTGGTGCCCCCCAAGATTCCGGTTTCCATGGCCATGGCCAAGCTGGAAGAAGAGTACGTGGCTCCTAGGCCCCTGGCCTCCCTTGCCGAAGCGCCGCCTTTGGTCCGATGGTCCGTCCTGAGCCCCGCGCGCGCCGCGCGGACCCTGGCCGGGATCCCCCATTGGCGAACGGACGAAAGGGCCCTGGCGAAGGAAGTGGTCCGCGGCGCCCCCGCCAACGGGTTTGCCCCCGCCGTGGCGACCTACTCACCAGGACAGTGGAAAGAGTTTCGGGATCAATTGGAGGGCATTTGCATCCCATGAAAAGCGTTAGCCAAACAAAGGATGAACGGTGCGTTTTCTTGAACCTTTGGGGGCCAGAAGCATGAACAGACTGGTGATTGTGTGCCTTTTTTCGTGCGCCATGGCTGCGACGAATCCCGCTTTTCACGCCGCCCCCCCGGCGGGAGCGCCGCCGGGGTCCTCCGCCACCACGCCAGCCCTCGCTCCGGGGGAGGTGGGCATGGACGAGAAGCTCGGCGGGCAGGTACCCATGGACCTCGTCCTGAAGGACGAGGAGGGGAATCCGGTGACCCTCGGATCCCTCATCAACAAGCCCACGATCCTGACCCTGAACTTTTTTCGGTGCACGGGCATCTGCACGCCCCTGCTCAACGGGCTGGCGGAGGCCATCAACCAGTTGCCCTTGGAGCCGGGCAAGGACTACCAGGTCATCACCGTGAGTTTCGACGAGCGGGACACGCCCGAGATGGCTCTCGCCAAGCGCACCAACTACCTCAAGCAGATTCAGAAGCCTTTCCCGCCCACCGCGTGGCGCTTCCTCACGGGGCCCGCGGAGGCGACCCAAGCGCTGTGTGACTCGGTGGGATTCAAGTTCAAGCGCCAGGGCGACCAGTTCGTTCACCCCGGGGCCATCATCCTCCTGTCGCCCCAAGGAAAGGTGACCCGCTACATGTACGGCATCACCTTCCTGCCGGCGGACCTCCAGATGGCCGTGCAGGAAGCGGCCCGCGGCGAGGCCAGGCCCACCATCAACAAGTTCTTGCTGTTCTGCTTCAGCTACGATCCCGCGGGGCACCGGTATGTTTTCAGCATCACCAGAGTCGTCGGCACCGTGGTCGTCCTCACGGCGGCGGCTTTCGTGGCGTTCCTCGTGTTCTCCGGGCGGCGGGCCAAACAGACCTCGGCACAGGATCTCCCATGAGCGCGCCATCCGCCACGGCCTCTACGTCCGAGCCAAGCTTCCTGGTGGATCAAGGCCCGAGGCACGGCCTGCTGGCCTGGCTCACCACCACCGACCACAAGCGGATCGGCCTTATGTACCTGGCCGCCATGGTCACCTTCTTCTTCACGGGAGCGACCATCGGCATCTTCATGCGGCTGGTGCAACTCTCCTCCTTGAGCCACATGATGACGGCGCAGACCTACAACGCGCTCTTCACGGTGCACGGCGTCATCATGATCTTCCTTTTCGTGATCCCCGGGCTTCCCGCCGTCTTTGGAAACTTCTTCCTCCCCCTGCAGATCGGCGCCAGGGACGTGGCCTTCCCCAGGCTCAATCTGGCCTCGTGGTACTTCTTCATGGCGGGGGCGGTGCTGGCGGTCACGAGCCTCTTCACGGGGGGCGGCCCCCCTGACACGGGGTGGAGCTTCTACGCGCCCTTCAGCATCAAGACGGGCACCAACGTGACCCTCGCCGTCTTCGCGGCCTTCGTGCTGGGGTTCTCGTCCATGCTCACGGGCGTCAACTTCATCACCACGATCCACCGGATGCGCGCCCCGGGCATGAAGTGGTTTCGGATGCCCCTCTTCTGCTGGAGCCTCTACGCCACGGCGTGGGTGCAGATCCTGGCCACGCCCGTCCTCGCCATCACGCTGGTCCTCGTGATTTTGGAACGGCTGTTCGGCATCGGTATTTTCGATCCTGCCAAGGGAGGCGACCCGCTCCTCTACCAGCACCTCTTCTGGATCTATTCCCACCCCGCGGTTTACATCATGATCCTGCCGGCCATGGGAGCCATCACGGAGATCATTCCCACCTTCGCCCGGCGCACCATCTTCGGCTACAAGGCCATCGCCTTTTCGTCCATGGCCATCGCCGGCGTGGGATCGCTCGTTTGGGGCCACCACATGTTCACCAGCGGCATGAGCCTCACTGGCGACATGATCTTCTCACTCCTCACCATGATCGTGGCCGTTCCCAGCGCCATCAAGGTCTTCAACTGGACGGCCACCCTCTACAAAGGGTCCATTGACTTTCAGCCGCCTCTCCTCTACGCCCTCACCTTCATCTTCCTTTTCTGCATCGGAGGGCTCACGGGCGTCATGCAGGGGGCCCTCGCTGTAAACCAGCACGTGCATGACACCTATTTCATCGTGGGGCACTTCCACTACGTCATGTTCGGCGGGACGGGGATCGCTTTTTTCGCGGCGTTCCTCTACTGGTTTCCCAAGATGTTCGGCAAGATGTACTCCAGGGCCTGGGCCTACGCCGCATGGTTCCCCATTTTCATTGGCTTCAACATGCTCTACTTCACCATGCTCGTGCTGGGACTGGAGGGCATGCCCCGCCGCTATTACCACCACCTGCCGCAGTTCGACACGGGCCACGTGGTGGCCACCGTGGGGTCGTGGATCCTCGTGTCCGGGCTTCTCATCCTCTTCGGCAACTTCGCCTACGCTCTTTTCAAGGGGAAGAAAGCGGGATCCAATCCGTGGGGCGGGCCGACCTTGGAGTGGACCACCGCCTCGCCGCCCCCGAAGGAGAATTTCGCGACGATCCCCACCGTCACCGGGCCCCCCTATGTCTTTCCCGTGGAGCCCAGGCCATGAGTTCGCAGGCATCGGCCCACGAAGAGCCCAGGGACGATTTCGGCGCCAAGCTCGGGATGTGGCTGTTTCTCGTCACGGAGATGATTCTCTTCGGCGGCCTCTTCATCGGCTACTCTTACATGCGCTCCAAATACCCCGCGGAGTTCCATCACGCTGGGTCCGAGCTGAACGCCACCATCGGCATCCTGAACACCCTCGTCATGCTCACCAGCAGCCTCACGGTGGTCCTGGCCATCGTGTCTCTCCAGCGGGGTGAGAAGGGCAAAACCGTGGCATTCCTGGGTGCCACCCTCCTCCTCGCGGCCCTCTTCCTTATGGACAAGGGCATCGAATGGAGGGGAGAAATCGGCAGGGGTCTTTACCCCGATGCTCCGCACCTCGCCACGCTGCCTCCGGGGGAGCAGGTCTTCTTCGGGCTGTACTACACCATGACAGGGCTCCACGGCCTCCACGTGTTGGCGGGCATGGGGGTCCTAGGGTGGGTGCTCATGCGTGTGGCTCGGGGCCAGATTTCAAGGGACAACAGCGTCGTCCTGGAGAACGCCGGTCTCTACTGGCACCTGGTGGACGTGATCTGGATCTTTCTCCTGCCCCTGTTCTACTTGGCGGCGTAGGGACAGTGAGGCGCGGGGAGTGAGGAGTGAGGAGTGAGAAGGGGAACAAGATGCAGTGGCCAGCAGAAGCGGCTCAGGGGTTTCCTGCTCCCGGGTACCCGCTTCCCGCTCCCGAACCTGCGAGGATAATCAGATGACCGAGCAGACGAAACCGATGATGGAGCATTCAGAGGGCAGCCCCGGCTACGGAACCTTCGTGGCCGTGTGGGCGGCCCTCGTGGTCCTCACGGGGCTCCTCGTTTTCGTGAGCCATTTCGGCCAGAAGGCCGCCGTATGGGGCCTGCTCACCATCACGCCGCTCAAGGCGGGGTTCGTGTTCTATTTCTTCATGCACCTCAAGTACGAAGGGCCCCTCGTGAAGGGCGTGGTGTTCGTGGCCCTGGGCACGCTCCTCATCTTTTTCGCGCTCACGTACGCCGACGTGGCGTTCAGGTAAGGCCATGGGATGGATGGTTGAAGCCTCAACCTCGGCCAGGGGAGCGGACAAGGTCTTTCTTGTCAGCCTGGGCATCTCCGTGTTTTTCCTCGTCTTCATCACGGCGCTCATGATTTACTTCGTGATCCGGTACAGCAAGAAGCGCCACCCGAAAGCGGAGAACATTGAGGGCAATGCTTGGCTGGAGATCACGTGGACGGTAATTCCCCTGCTGATCTTCCTGTCCATTTTCTACTACGGGTGGACCAACTTCGACTACACGCGCAACCCCCCCAGGGACGCCATGGTGGTGAACGTTTTAGGACGGCAGTGGGCCTGGTCCTTCCAATATCCTAACGGCAAGGTCACGAGCGTGCTCTACGCGGCTCTGGGCAAGCCCACGAGGCTGGATATCCGCTCGGCGGACGTGATACACGGCTTTTTCGTGCCCGCCTTCCGCCTCAAAATGGATGCGGTTCCGGGCCACGTGAACACGACGTGGTTTGAGCCCACCCGGCTCGGCTCCTACGACATCGAATGCACGGTCATTTGCGGGGTTGACCACTCGTACATGCTTTCCAAAGTGGTGGTGGTTCCCGTGGAGGAATTCAAGGCGTGGTATTTCGGGGGGGACGATGCCCCCGAGCCCGGGAAAGGCCTGGGGGCGGAGAAGAGTTCCGTGGCTGCCCTGTCCGCCGGTGTGGCCGAGGCGCCGGTTTTGGCCCTCCTCCGGGCCAAGGACTGTCTCATGTGCCATTCCGTCGACGGCAAACCCATGGTGGGCCCCACGCTGAAGGGCCTCTACGGCTCAACGGAGACGGTGGTGTCGGGCGGCAAGGAGCGTGCGGTGAAGGTGGATGATGCTTATCTCAAGGTGGCCATCCAGGCCCCCGAGGCCTCCATCGTCAAGGGCTATCCGCCCACCATGCCGCCCGCGGCGCTCAGCCCGGCGGAATTGTCCCAGGTCTTGGACTACATCAAGTCGCTCAAGTGAGCCGCAGGCCGTAACCGGCGCCAGGAGGAAAGACGTGAGCACAACGGCGGTTCTGGAGCACGCCAAGACGCCTGGGATCGTGAAGGTTCTGGCGGACCTCACCAAGGTGCCCATCTCGGGCATGTCCACGGTGACGGCTGCCGCCGGGTACGTGGCATTCGCGCGGGGCGTGCGCCCCGGCGTTCTCACGGCGGTTTTGGGGACGCTGCTTCTCGCCATGGGCGCGAGCGCCATGAACGAGGTCCAGGAGCGGGACCTGGATGCCCGTATGGTGCGCACGCGGCACCGCCCCCTGCCCGAGGGCTATCTCAGCCCCGCTGGCGCCTTGGCCATCGCGCTCGGGTTGGGAGCGGCGGGCTTTCTGATCCTCCTGATCGCCCACGGCGTGGGCGCGGCTCTGCTGGGAGCCCTGGCCATGGTCTGGTACAACGGCGTGTACACGCCGCTGAAGCGGGTCACTCCATTCGCCGTCCTGCCCGGGTCCCTCATCGGGGCGTTGCCCCCGGCCATCGGCTGGGTGGCCGCGGGTGGAAAGCTGGAGGCCCCCGCGCTCCTGGCCATCTGCGCGGTCTTCTTCATTTGGCAGGTTCCCCATTTCTGGCTGCTGCTCCTCATGTACAGCGACGACTACGAGCGCGGGGGATTCCCGACCCTGACGCGGCGCCTGGGGGTCCCGGGCCTTACGCGGCTTACCGTCACGTGGATGAGCACCGCCGCCGTCTCCGTGTTCCTCGTGCCCGTCTTCGGTGCCACCGCCTCCTTCCCGTCTTTCATCCTTCTGGCCGCCTCGGCGGCCTGGCTCGCCTTCGTGTCCCTGAGACTCCTGTTCGGGACGGCCGGCCGCCAGCGCCTGCGGCGAGCGTTCATGCACATCAATCTCTTCGCCTTGCTTGTCATGGCGGCCTTGTTCCTCGATCCTCTCTTCGGTTGAAGGCGCTGCGGATCCTGCCCCGGCGTTCGCGGCTGAAGGCCCCGGCTATCTTGTTTCGAAGCTCACCACCACCGTCATGTAGCACGCCACGGCCTGGCCGCTTCGGGCGATCGGCCTGGTGTATTGCCACTGCCTCACGGCGTCCATGGCTGCCCCATCGAAGATGGGATTCGTGCGGCCCAGGACTTTGACCTCCGAGACGCGGCCGTTTTCGTCCACCACGACCTGCAAGGTGACACGGCCCCGAAGCCCCATGGCGAGGGCAGCCGGGGGATAGGCGGGTGTGACCTGGCGCACGAGCTTGGGTGGGGTCACCTCCCAGACGTTCAAAATGGGAGGCCGAATGTCGATGGGGCTCGTGGGTTGAGGGCCGAAATCTCCGATGGGAGGGATGCCTTCCAACCCAGGGATTCCTGGCCCTTCGCGGGCAAAATCCGTCGTGCCGCCGAGTGCCGCCTCCGGCTGACGTTCCGGAGGGACGAGCCCCTTAGTGTTCGGCGCGACCATCGGCGCGTCCTTGCCACGACGGGCGCGCGGGCTTTCATTGGGAGCTTTGGGCCGGCCCCCGCCTTGGAGGCTGATGGGGATCACAGGAAATGGGGCGATCCATGCGGTGGGTGGGGGGAGAGCCTCCACGTTGAACAGCGAGTAGATGGCGTACACGGACGCCACGCCCACCTGGGCCGCCGCGGCCAGGGGAAGGGACAGGAACCTGCGCGCGGAGACTTCCGGTTTTCCGTCGTATCCCAAGCTCTCAAACATGGGGCGCCTCCTTTCATGACCGTGGTGCTGAGCGTATAGACCACGTGCGGACGGAGCGGTTCCGGCCCTGCGGACGGGGTTCGTTGTCAGGGGCTCCTTGCCGTCAGGCTCCTGGCCACGTATCCTTGGCTCATGGCGCGTATCCTGATGCTGGATCAATACGCGGGACTGGGCGGGGGACAGCGGGTCCTGATGGACCTGGCATGGGCGTTCCGGGGCGCGGGCCACAGGGTCCGCGTCATGCTCCCGGGAGAAGGAAGGACCGCTTCCGATCTTGCGGCGGGGGACTTCGAGGTCATTGCCTTGCCCCTCCCTGCCATGACGCCAGGGCGCAAGACGCTTCGCGAGAAGGCGAGCTACCTCGTCCACGCCCGCCGTGCCGCCGTCGCCATCGCGGGTGCCCTCGAAGCGGAGGGAGCGGACCTCATCTACGCCAACGGCCCCCGCACCGTCCTTCCCGCGGTTTGGGCATCGAAGAAGAGCGGGATCCCCGTGGCCTGCGGCCTCCATCTCATTTTTCGGCGAGGCTTGGAGCACCGGCTCCTGAGTTGGTGTTTTCGCAGCCCGTCGGTGAGGAGGGTCATCTTTTGCTCTGAGGCCGTGGCGGGGCCCTTTCGCGGGGCGACGGGGGACAAGGGAACGAAGGTCCTCTATTGGGTAAGCCCACCCTTTCTGGAGCGGCCCGCCGATCGTGCCGCCGCGCGCGCGGCGTACGCCCTCAGGGGTTCGGACATCGCTGTGGGCGTCCTCGGAAGGATCTCCACAACCAAAGGCCAGCGGCTCTTTCTGGAAGGCCTCATGCCCCTTCTTTCCCTCCATCCACGCCTCAAGCTCCTGGTGGCCGGCGCCGCCGACTTCGAGGATCCGGACGAGGAGTCCGCCGTGAAGGCCCTCGCGGCCCGTGCCCCGGACAGGATCACCGTGACCTGCGCTATGGTGGAACCCTTGCCCTTCCTGGACGCGCTCGACGTGCTGGTGGTACCGTCATGCTGGGATGAGCCTTTCGGCCTCGTGGCCGTGGAGGGCATGGCCCGGGGCCTCCCTGTCGTCGTCACCCGGAGCGGCGGACTGACGGAAATCGTGGAAGACGGCGTGACGGGGTTTCACGCGGACAAATCTGCCCAGTCGATTCGGGAGACGGTCGAGCCCCTCGTGGCCGACGCGCTCCTGCGAACGCGCATGGGCGAGGCGGGGCGAGCGCGCGTGGAGCGGATGTTCCATCCCGAACGCCAGATGGAGCGGATCGCGGAGCTGTGTTTGGGAGAGGGGTAATGGGGAGATGAGGAGATGAGGCCATGAGGGAGCGGGTCCATTGACTGACCTCAACCTGGCGTTCGTGCAGGACTGGCTGGTGGATTTCGGCGGCGCGGAGCGGTGTTTGGACGCGCTCTGTCCCGAGTTTCCCCATGCGCCCATCCACTGCATGTTTTACGATCCCCGCCAGTTCGGAAACTCCCAAATCTCCCGCCACCTCATCCACACCACTTTTCTGAACAAGCCTCTCTTCAAGAACCGCTATAGGGCCTTTCTCGCGCTGTACCCGTTCGCCATCGAGCAGCTCGACCTGGGGCGGCCCGACGTGGTTCTCTCCTTCAGCCACAGCGTGGCCCACGGAGCGCTCGTGCGTTCCGACACCCTGCACCTCTGCTACTGTCACACCCCCATCCGGTACGTCTGGGACCTGTACCACTCCTACCTCAAACTCTCGGGTCTGGCGGCGGGACCCAAGTCGTGGCTCGCGCGGGCCGTTCTCCACTATGTCCGCCTCTGGGATGCGGCGGCCGGCGGACGCGTGGACGCCTACATCGCCAATTCCCAATGCGTAGCTCGCAGAATTCGCCGCGTCTACGGCAAGGAGGCCGCGGTGGTATACCCGCCCGTCGACGTGGGAAGATTCAGGCCCGCCGCCGAGCGCGGGGAGCACTTCCTCGTGGTAGGGCGGATGGTGCCTTACAAAAGGACGGACTTGGCCGTGGTGGCGTGCACGAGGCTGGGCCTTCCATTGCGGATCGCCGGCGACGGGCCCGAGATGGCTCGGTTAAAGCGGCTGGCGGGACCCTCGGTGCAGTTCCTCGGCCGAATCTCGGACGCGGACGTGGCGGCGGAAATGGCCCGCGCCCGGGCCCTCCTGTTCTGCGGCGAGGAGGATTTCGGCATTACGCCCGTGGAAGCCCAGGCGGCCGGCACCCCGGTTATCGCCTACGGAAGTGGCGGGGCTCTGGAGACGGTCGTCCCGCCCGAAGGGGAGGATGTTTCGCAGGCTACGGGGTTCTTCTTCGGGGAACCCTCGGCCGAGTCGCTGGCGGAAACCCTGAGGCGCTTTGAACGCGCGGGCCATGCGTTCAAGCCAGAAGCCGCCACGGCCCAGGCGGCCAAATTCTCCACGGAACGCTACGTGTCGCAGATGCGGGCCCTGGTAGACTCCGAATGGGATGCCTTCCGTGGCCGCCGCTGAGCTTTTCTTTTTCTACCTTTTCGCCGTAGCCGCCCCCCTCAGCATCGCGGCGCTCAACGCCGCTCAAGGGGGGCTCACCCTGTTCTTCCTGGCGCGCCTCGCCCGGGGCCGGTGGCGCCCGGACCCTCCCGCCCTCCTGCTCGCGGCGTGGTTCGGCTGGTCGGTCGTTTGCGCCCTGGTGAGCCCCCTTCGGGCCGAGGCGTTGAACGGCGTCCTCAATTTTTGGTCGTGGACGGCGTTCCTTACGGCGACGGCCATCCCGTGGTCGGTAAGACAGCATCTGGGCAAGTGGTCCGGCTATTTGGCCTTTTCCATGGTGCTCACGATCCCCGCGAGCCTTACCGAGTTCTTTCTTGGAACGGACATTTTTCACCACCAGGCCCTGGTTCAGAAAGTTCCCGTGGGCGCGGTGAACGCCTATGGGTTTTTTAGCCAGCACCTGACCTACGCGGGGTCCATGGCCATCGGAACCTGCCTCCTCGGAGGGTTGCTCCTCTATGGAGATGAAAAAAGGCGCGCCATGCACTGGGCGGGGATGGCGGCGGGCCTTGCAGGGATCATCCTGAGTTTGGCCAGAAGCTACTATGTAGGGCTCGCGGCGGCGATTCCTGTGCTCCTGTACCCGCGGGGGCGAAAGAAAATCCTTCAGGCGGCGGGTCTGGCTGTCGTCGTGGTGCTCGCCCTCGCGGTGGCCGGCCCGCCTTCCGTTCGAGCACGGTTCCGGTCCCTGTGGGATCTCAACAATCCAAGCAGCGCGGAACGCATCTACCTCTGGAAGGCGGGGCTGGAGCAGTGGCGCGCTAGGCCTCTGTTGGGTTGGGGCCCCGGCACCTATTCGCTCACCGCAGGGCCCTACAAGGCGCCCTACGCCCGGTTCATCCATTACCCGGGACGCCCAGCCGGTTTTCAGACCACGGGACACTGTCACAACCTTTACCTCATGATCGCTCTCCAGACGGGCCTCGTCGGGCTCCTCCTCTTTCTCGGTTTTCTTGCGGCCGTGATCGTCCGGATCTGGCGCCAGCCAGACGCTGCGCTCAAGTGGGGCGTCCTCGCGGCCCTGGTGGCCTTCTTGGTAGGAGGACTCTTCGAGTACAACGGCGGAGACGTGGAGGTGGCCACGCTGCTCTTTTTCCTCATGGGGCTGGCGTGCGAGAAGAGTGAAACGAAAAGTGAAAAGTGAAAAGTAAGAAGTGCCAAGCAAGGGAGCGGCGCGAGCCCGCCTTGGTGGACAAGAAGAAGTAGTTCCAATCCCCTTTCTTGAAACGCGACTGGAGATGGCCTCCTTGCCTTTCCCCCTCACTCCTCACTCCTCACTCCTCACTTCCCCATGACCTCCCTCCGCTCGGATGCCTTCGTCTTGTCCCGAAGCGCCTTGACCGAATCCTCGTGGATCGTGTGTCTGCTCACCCGCCGCGAGGGCAAGGTGCGGGCCGTAGCGAAAGGCGCCCGGCGTACAAAGTCGTCTTTCAGGGGAGCCCTCGAACCGCTCAACCGCGTGCGGGTTGACCTGAGCCTGAGAGAGGGCCGCGACTTGGGCACGTTGATGTCAGCCGACCTGGAGGAGAGCGCCTTGGATCTCTTCGGCCGGTGGCCCGCCGCTGGGATCCTCTTGGCCGTCGTGGAGGTGTTGGACCGAGGGCTTGCGGAGCACAGCACCGAAGAGGAGACCTACAGGCTCGTCGGTGCGGTGCTCGATGCCATGAGATCAGGGGTCTCTCCGGCTCTGGCCTGGGTCTACTTCGCGTCGTGGTTCCTCCGCCTCCACGGGGTACTCGGCCGCCCTGGCCGATGCGCCCATTGCGGCGCCGCCAAGGAAACGGGCCACTTCGACGCGGGAGCGGGAGGATGGATCTGCAGGGAATGCGCGAGAAGCCGTCTGGAGCAAGGCATCGACGTATCCTCCGCCACCAGGGAGGCGCTCGGAGGCGTGTTCCGCTTGTCCTTGCCCGGCTTGGCCGCCCGAAGCCCGAGCCCAGAAGCCTTGAAGGGCCTGAAAGCCGTGGTATATTTAGCGCTTGTCTCCTACCTGGGAAGGCCGCTCGCGTCGGGGGACCACGTCAGCGGATGAGTCGGTTATCGGGTGATCAGGCGATCACGCTTGCGAGACGATCCTTCGGAGAACAACGATGCTCACCATGCAGGCCCTCATTGAAAAGATGAAGCACTTCTGGGCGGGGGAAGGGTGCCTCATCGCCGAGCCCTACGACCTTGAGAAGGGAGCCGGCACCATGAACCCCGAAACCTTCCTTCGGGTTCTGGGCCCCGATCCCTACGCCAGCGCCTACGTGGAACCCTGCCGCAGGCCGCGGGACGGCCGGTACGGCGAAAACCCGCAGCGCGTCGAGAAGCACCACCAATTTCAAGTCATCATCAAGCCCAGTCCCGACGACATCCAGGAGCGCTACCTGGCCAGCCTGCAATCCTTCGGGATCATGCTGAAGGAGCACGACCTCAAGTTTGAGGAAGACAACTGGGAAGCCCCGACCCTCGGAGCCTGGGGCGTAGGGTGGCAGGTGATGCTGGACGGCACTGAAATCACCCAATTCACGTACTTCCAGCAGGCGGGGGGCCTGGACCTGAGGCCCATCACCGTGGAAATCACCTACGGCATCGAGCGCTTGTGCATGTTCCTCAACGGCATCGGGAACATCTACGAGATTCCCTGGAACGAGCGCTTCACCTACGGCGACATGAGGCGGGAGGCGGAGCGGCAGTTCTCCGCCTACGACTTCGAAGCGGCCCGGACCGATCTGGCGAGCCGCTGGTTTGACGAATACGAGTCCGAAAGCAAGCGCCTCCTCGACCTGGGGCTCTATCTCCCCGCCTACGACTTCTGCCTCAAGGCCAGCCACACCTTCAATATCCTGGACGCCAGGGGAGCCATCAGCGTAGCGGCCCGGGCGGACTATATCAAGCGCGTCCGGCGGCTGGCATGCGGGGCGGCGGAGGCCTACGTAAAGCGCAGCAAACCGGTACAGGCTGAGGAGGTGTCCCGTGGCTGATTTCCTCCTAGAAATCGGGACGGAAGAAATCCCCGCCGGCATGGTCCGGGGCCTAGCCGAAGAACTGCTCGACCGCGTCACGGGCGGCCTGAAGGCCGCGGGGCTGGCGCCCTCCGGAAAGGCCCTCATCGCTGCCCCGAGGCGCATCGGCTTCGTCCTGCGCGGCCTGCCAGCGAGACAGGAGGACAGGCGGGAGACGGTGATAGGGCCTGCCCTCTCCATCGCCAGGGATGCCGCGGGCGCCTGGACGAAGGCCGCCGAGGGCTTCGCCAGAAAGCAGAGCGTGGACCTGGCCGCGTGCATCGAAGTTCAGGGGCCCAAGGGGAGCTGCATCGGGTTCGAACGCGACGTAAAGGGGCGGACCTCGGCGCACATCCTGGCCGAAGCGGTTCCCGCCGCCGTGGACGCCATGTATCTCCCGAAGGCAATGAAATGGGGAGCTGGGGAGTACCTCTTCGTTCGCCCCGTGCGCTGGGTCGTGGCGCTCCTGGACGGCGAGGTGGTGCCCCTGGCCGTGAAGGGCGTTATGGCCGGGCGCGCGAGCCGGGGGCGGAGGATCTTCGGCTCGGAGCACGTGGAGATCCCGGCGGTGAAGGACTATTTTCCACTGCTGGAGCGGGAGTTCGTAGTGGCGGACCCGGAAGAGCGGAGCCGCGGAATCCGGGCGGAGCTGGCGGAGCAGGCCGCCGCCCTGGGCGGACGGGTGCCGTCAGACCCGGAACTCGTGGAGAAGCTCGTCTACCTGTGCGAAGGGCCACGCGTGCTCACGGGGGGGATCGATCCTGAATTCCTCTCGCTGCCATCCGAGATCCTCGTGGCGTGCCTGCGGGAACACCAGAGCTTCTTCGTGGTTCTCGGCGACCAGGGGTGCGCCCTGCCTTACTTCTTGGCCGTGATGGACGCCCCGGCGGACCCCAAGGGCCTCGTCCGGCGCGGTTTGGAGAACGTGTCCCGGTCCAGGCTGTCGGACGCGCGATTCTTCTATGAGCACGATAAAGCTGTTCCTCTGGAACGACGGCTCGAGGAGCTCAAGGGCATCGTCTACCATCCCAAGCTCGGTACCTACTTCGACAAGGCGGTGAGGTTGGAGGCCCATGCCAGGGAGCTGGCACCCTACTTCGGTGCTGCCCCCGCGAAGGCCGCAAGGGCCGCCAAACTCTGCAAGTGCGATCTGGCCTCCCTCCTGGTCCAGGAGAAGGAGTTCACGGGATTGCAGGGCGTGGCTGGGGGACTCTATGCGGAGGCCCAGGGCGAAGACCCGGACGTAGCCGAGGCCATCAAGGTGCACTATGACCCTAAGCCTAGCGCTGGCCCGGTGGCGATGACCGTGTCTCTTGCCGACAAACTGGACACCCTCGTGGAGTTCTTCCGGATCGGACAGGCGCCCACGGGATCTAAGGACCCCTTCGCCTTGAGGCGGGCCGCGTCTGGAGCCGTGGCCATCCTGTCAGACCGTTTCCAAGCGGTCCGGCCGGACGTGCGCCGGGAAGACCTAGCGGACCTGATCGGCCGCTGGGCGGGGCAGGGGAGCGAGCCGCTGGTTCAGTTCCTTGGAGAACGCGCGCGGCACAAGTGGGAGGGCGAAGGCTTCGCCTACGACGAGGTGAACGCCGTCCTGGCCACGGGACTTCACGATCTGGCCGATTCGCACGCCCGCCTTCAGGCCCTGCACGGGGTACGCAACGAGGCGGCCGAGGATTTTGATCACCTGTCCGTGGCCTTCAAGCGCGTCAGGAACATCCTCAAGGGCCTTCCGGAACATGGCCTGTATCCTTCGAAATTCCTCCCCGAGGGTCATAAGGAGGGGGACGCGGAACGGGCCCTTTATCAAGCCTACAGCGCTGTCGCGGAGGAAGCGTCCAGGGCGCTGGATGCGGGCGATTACGAGAGCGCCCTCCGCCGGCTGTCCACCCTCCGTCCGTCCGTGGACAGGTTCTTCGACGACGTGCTGGTCATGTGCGACCCGGAGGGTAAGGATCCCGGCAAGACCGCGCTCCAAAACAACCGGCTGGCCCTCCTCCAGCGCGTCGTGGGCCTCTTCAACAGGGTGGCGGACCTGAGCGAGATCGTGCCCCGAGAAATCTGATCAGGGGAAAAGGGCCAAATACCCCAATGGCGCGAACGCCTGGCAACTGGCCCTTGACCTTCTTTCTCTTTAGAGAAAGATTACTATTCTGGTAACATTACGAAGGGAGGGGCGTGTTCACCATAGGCCGCAACACCGATTACGCCTCGCGCATCGTGCTTCACCTGGCCTGCCTTGAGCCGGGTGCCCGCGTGACGGCGGCGGACATCGCCTCCAGAAGGCTGATTCCATCGGCGTTCATCAGGCGCATCGTGAGCCGCTTATCGGCAGTGGGTGTCCTGGCCACGGTGCGGGGCAGCGGGGGAGGCATAGCTTTGGCCCGCCCCGCCGCGCAGATCACTCTCCGGGAGGTGGTGGAGGCCTTCGAGGGACCCCTGTCCCTCAACGTCTGCGTGGCTTCGCCGGCGGTCTGCCCCCTCGCGGTAACGTGTCCGGTTCAGCAGGCCTGGGTTGGAGCCACGCAGCACCTGGCCGCTTTCCTTACGGGAGTCACCTTCGGTGACTTGGCCAGGGAGATTCGCGATCCGCAATCCGTCCCATAGCCGGCAGTGAGGCGCTCACCCTTGCGCCCCAGCGGAGGGAGCCATTAAGATGAGAGTGGTCATGGGTCAAGATTCTGAGGGGAGGTGTGCATGGATGCGATGACGTTGTCGCGCGTTCAGTTCGGACTGACGGCGGGATTTCACTACCTGTTCCCGCCGCTCACCATCGGGCTGGCCTGGATCCTCGTGGTCCTGGCTTGGCTGCGCCTGAGACGCGCGGAACCCATCTACGACCAGATGATGCGGTTTTGGACCAAGCTGTTCGCCATCAATTTTGCCATCGGCGTGGCCACGGGCATCATCATGGAGTTCGAGTTCGGCACGAACTGGTCCACGTATTCGAAATACGTGGGAGACATTTTCGGCGCGCCGCTGGCGGCCGAAGCGATTTTCTCCTTTTTCCTGGAAAGCAGTTTCCTGGCTGTCCTGGTCTTCGGTTGGAACCGCGTCTCCAAACGGGTGCACTTCTTCTCGGCTCTCATGGTGGCCCTCGGGTCCGTGCTCTCGGCCTTCTGGATCATCGTGGCCAATTCCTGGCAACAGACACCGGCGGGATACAAGCTCGTCACGGACGGGGCAGGCAAGGTGGTCCGGGCCGAACTCACGAGCTTCGCGGCGGCGGTCTTCAATCCCTCCACGCTTCCCAGGTTCTTTCACGCCGTTTCGGGCGCCCTGGTGACGGCGGCGTTCGTGGTGGCGGGGATCAGCGCATGGTACCTGCTGAAGGGCCGGCACGTGGATTTTGCAAGGAGATCGCTGGCCATCGGCATCGTGGCCGGGGTCATCGCGACCCTGGGTTCGGCGATGGCGGGGGACTGGCACACCCGGCAGGTGGCCCACACCCAACCCGAGAAGTTCGCCGCCATGGAAGCCCTTTTCAAGACCCAGAGCGGCGCCCCCCTCCTTTTGCTGGGCTACCCACTCCCCGATCTTGGAATCCCGAAGCTTTTAAGCCTCATGGTCTACTTCGACCCTAACGCCCAGGTCAAGGGACTTGACGCCTTCCCGCCCCAGGATCTTCCTCCCGTGACCTTCACGGCCATGTCCTTCCACGCCATGGTATGGCCCGGGTTCATGTGTATGTTCGTGATGTTGTACGGAGCCTTGTTGTTGAAGCGAGGCAGACTCTACGACAGCAGGCGCTTTCTCAAGGCCCTGTTCTGGCTCATTCCGGTGCCCTTCGCCCTCAACGAGATCGGGTGGTTCACCGCCGAGATCGGCCGCCAGCCCTGGGCCGTCTATCACCTTCTGCGTACGGCGGACGCCTATTCGCCCACGGTTCCCGCGGGGCAGATTCTGTTCTCCATCATCCTGTTCACGCTCATCTTCGCCGGGCTCTTCGCCCTGGGCTTCTACGCCGTCCGGAAGCACGTCCTGGCGGGCCCGGAGGCCGAAGCAAGCAGGAAGAGGGGGTAGCCCATGCTCAACACCATCTGGTTCCTGCTGATCGCCGTTCTCATGACCATTTACGCCATCCTCGACGGCTTCGACCTGGGGGTGGGCAACTTGCACCTTTTTGCCAGGGGCGAGGAGGAGCGGCGCCTTTTCATCAAGTCTATCGGCCCGGTTTGGGACGGGAACGAAGTGTGGCTGCTCACGGGCGGGGGCGCCCTGTTCGCGGCCTTTCCTCCCGTGTACGCCACGGTCTTTTCGGGGTTCTACCTGGCCATGATGCTGGTGCTGGTGGCCCTCATCATGCGGGCCGTGGGCGTGGAGTTCAGAAGCAAGGTGGAGTCGCCCTCCCTCAAGGCGCTCTGGGACAAATTCTTCTTCCTGGGGAGCTTCCTCGCCTCCATCCTATTCGGAGTGGCCGTGGGCAACCTCATGAGGGGCATTCCCATCGACGAGACGGGCACCTTCACGGGATCCTTCCTGGGGCTGCTCAATCCCTACTCGGTGTTCATGGGGATCGTGAGCTTGGCCATGTTCACCCTCCAGGGGGCCACGTACCTCGCGCTGCGCACGGCCGGAGGTCTGCGAGCGCGGGTCTCAGGCTGGGCCATGCGGCTGTGGGCGGCCTTCGCGGTGCTGTACCTGGTGGCGGCCTTTTGGACGCTGGGGGTGTCCCCGCACCTGTACCACCGTTACTATTCAGTCGGCTGGCACTGGGTGACCATCACGCTCTTCGTGGCGGCGATGGTGGCGCTCCCGGTATTTCTGAAAGGGCGCAGGTTCGGATGGGCCTTTGCGTCGTCCTCCCTTGCTATTGCCGGACTCACCTCGACCTTGGCCCTCTCCGCCTATCCCATGCTGGCACCCTCCAGCACGAACCTGGACTACAGCCTCACGGCCTTCAATGCATCTTCGTCGCCCCTGACCCTCCAGACCATGCTCATCCTGGCGCTCATCGGCGTTCCTCTGGTGCTGGGGTACACGGTCTACATCTACTCGGTCTTCATGGGCAAGGTGGACGGGTCCACGCCGGGGTATTGAGGGGGCCCGAAAACTGCGGAGGCGGGCCCGTGGCGGGCCCGCCTCGTTATTGCGTCTAGTTTTGCGGCATCTCACCCGGCGGATTCTACCGGCTCAGGGCAGGACCAGCAGATCGAGATTTCCGTCCGGGAAGGACCTGAAGAGGGCGGCGCCTTCGGCCGAAGGGATGGTCGCGGTGAGCCGCAACGCGTCCCTCTGGCGGAAGGTCAGGGCCGCCAGAAAGTCGTGCCAGCGGCTGTGAGGGTCCGTGACTTTCATGACCGCTCCGGGGACGATTCCCTCGAGGTGGAGGTGAATGGCGCGGCCCCCGTCGCATCGGATCACGAAGACGGGAGGCACGGGGGTGAGTTCTTCGAGCGTGGGAGGGATGACGTCGGCTTTGTCGGGTGTGGGAATGGTGGAGGCGTCGCCGGGGATGATTCTGACCCGCTGAACGACCTTGGGCGGATCGAGGTGGGCGTTGAACCATACGTCGTCAATCCACGGCCCGGAATGCTGGCGGGCCACCCAGAAGACCCGGGGGTAGGCGAGGGCCAAGGAATCGAGCTTGTACGTGGCTACGGCGACGCCGGAATGGCAGATGCGGATTTCCCGGGCCCCCACGGCCAGCTCCAGGTAGAACTGGTTTGAAAGGGCAAGGCGCCCCCGCTCATCGGCCAGCCGTTCGCCCGGCGCCGGGGGGGGTGGCGGCACTGGAGCCGGCTGCGGCTTGGCTTTGGGTTTGCCCGCCAGGGCCAGGAGCGAGAGGGCCGCCAGCAACACGATCATCATCAGCTTTTTCATGTCAGTACATGAACACCGGTGTGCCCACCGGCGCCTTCTTCCAAATAATCCTCAGGTCGTCCCGCCCCACGCGGATGCAGCCATGGCTCACGTTCCGTCCCAGGAGACGGGTGTAGAGGGTCCCGTGGATCATATAGCCCGAGGGGCCGCCGCCGAGATCAAGGGCGTACTCGCCGAGCATCCCTTCCTGGACACGGTCCGCGTAGTTTCGTGGCATGGGTTCACCCGATTCGATGTAATCCCAATCGGGGGCCGTCCATGTGGGGTTTTCCCTCTTGGATTTGACGAAGAAACGGCCCGTGGGCGTGTCGAAGACCCATTTCCGCTTGCCCGACGGGTCATCCAGGATCGAGCCGGCTCCAGCGGAAATGACGGCGGTCAGGATGTTTTTCCCGTCTTCGAAGAGGTGGAGGCGGTTGTGGACCCGGTCGATGACGATGTAGACGCCCCCTTTGGGAGCTAGCTTGGCCAGGGCCTTCGGGTCTGGGGGCGGCAACGGGTCTCCCTTGTCGTCCGTGAGCAGGAGGGGGCCTTGGATAAGGTGATCGCTCACGTAAGCCGGGGTCAGCTTGCGAAGGCCGTAGCCCGTGGAGAGGTAAAAGAGGCCGGCCAGAGCCATCAATCCCATCGTGCCCAGGAGGAGCGTGAGCCCCGCGGCGCGGAAGATCCACGCTCTGCGTTTCTCGGGCCTGTCAACGCCGAGTGAAGGTCCTCCGGAGGAACTCGGGGCGGAATCCAGGAAGTCCATCAGCTTCTCCCCGCTCGCCTGAGGGCGGAACGGACGGGGCCATCCCCGCCGTCGCTGCCCACGATAGCCACCATGGTACCGACAGACGCTTCCTTGAACAAGGTCTCCATGGCGCGGTTATCAGGGGCGATGCACCCGTCGGTCCAATCGTAGCCCTTCCCTCCTTCGCCGTGGATTTCGATGAGGCCGCCGATGGCCGTGCGCCGGGTCAGCTCCCCTCGGGCCTTGGCGGCTTGAAACCTGCGCCGGTCCTCCGCGTTGGGGTAGTCCAACAGGAGTGCCATGCCGAACTTGCTCTGCCCGTAGCTTTTCTTCTTGGTGATGTGGTAGAGCCCTTCCGGCGTGGTGCGATCGCCGGCGTGGAGCTTCTGGTTGATGGAATTGGCGCCCAAATCTACGGGGACCGACTTGACGAGCTTCCCGGCCCGGTAAACCTCCAGGCGATGCCGCTCCTTGATCACCACGAAGCTGACGCCCCCGGTCTGCCGGGAGATCTCTATGGCTTGCCGGATCCAGCTATGCCAGGCTCGCAGGTGCCCGGGATCGTCGTATCGGGCAAGGGCGATGCTGGAGCGGCGATGGGCGAGGCCGCTGTCGCGGATCGAATCCAGGGCGCAGGAGAGCGCCTGGTCGTAGCGTCCATCCTTGTGGTAGGCACGAGACCGCTGGAGGTTGATGGACGCCGCCGCGAGTCTGGCGTGGACGTAAGGCTCCTGGGCGCTCACGGCCGTCACGGCTTCGGCTTGGCTCAGATCGGTCGATGCGGCGGAGATGGCCCTTTCCGCGGAGGCCTTGGTGGCGGTGCGGTGCGCGCTGACGTCCCGCCATAGCCGGACCGTGTCCCGCTGGGCCTCGTCCATCAGCCGGGTAGGGCGGCTGAAATTCCTCGTTCCCCACAGCCCTGCAAGCTGAAGGTTCATCTCGATTCTGGCCCGCCTCAGGCTGTCCTCACAGGCTCCGAACCTTTTGGGGGCGAGAATCTTGCCGCCCGCCCTGTGGACCGACGCCAAGATTCGCTCCGCTCCCAGGCCCGTAGGGTCCACAGGCGGGATTTGGCTCCCATCGAGGTACAAGGACAGGGCCAAAAGGCCGGCCCAGCATAGGGCGACCATCAGGCCGGTGACAAGAACCTTGAGGATGATCTTGAAGAGTTTGCGCATGCTGGCTTGTCTCATCCACGAGAAAAAAAGGGGCGGCAAAGCCGCCCCTCTTTCGGTGATTCGTACATCCGCGGAAGGCTTACTTCGCCTTCTTGCCACCCTTCTTCATTTCGATGGCGGCGGCGATGTCGGCGGACACCTTCTCGGCCTGGGCCTTGGCGCTCTCGGCCTTGGTCTTGGCGTCGAAGTACTTCTCGGCGGTGGCGTCAGCCTTGGCATCTTCCACGGCCTTGGCAGCAGTGTCCACATCGCCCGTCATGGCGGCGATGTCGGCGGTGGAGCCCTTACCCTTGGGGGCCTTCTTGAGGTCCTCGCGAGCGGTGTTCACGGCCGTGTCGGCGGCGGTGATGGCGGCTTCGGCGTCAGCCTTGGCCTTTTCCTTGCCGGCAACCGCGTCGGCCTTGGCCTTGTCCGCGAGCTGCTGGAGATCGGTCGTCATCTGGGTAGCGACCTTGTAGCTCTTGAAGAACTTGCTCTGCTGGGTGGCCAGCTCGGCGTCCAGGGCAGCGTCCTTGTCCTGCGCGGCCTTGAGGGAATCGGGAGCATAAACGTCAGCCTGGGCAGCCTTTGCGGCGGCCAGGGCGGCCTTGGCGGCATCAATCTGCTGCTGCGGCGGCTTGGCGCAAGCGACCAGGGCGATCAGGGCAAGAACCAACAGACCAGCGTAAAGTTTCCTCATTTCCTCCGCTCCTTTCTGAACCCGTACCTTTTTCGCCAGCGCGCATGCGCTGGTACCGCTAGAGCTAAAAATGACTCGACCGTTCCGATCCAGCCCGAGCCACCTATGGGTTGAGGCCCAGCGCCGGTGGTGTTGGACCCACGAGAGGCCGTTCACCATGGCGTACTCTACACCCGCGCCTGGTTGTTGTCAACACCCCAGCCCCGTAGGTTATCTTCGCGGTGGGGACGCAGGGGTGGCCCTCATGAGAAGCCTTCGGAGGTATGATAGAAACCTTGGGAGGCCAGGCGAACATGAACAGAACGATTTTGACCATATCCGCCTTTGATTCTTCGGGCGCCACGGGCGTTGCATGCGACCTCAAGACGTTTCAGACCTTTCGGGTGTACGGGGCCGCCGCCGTTACGGCCATCATGGCGCAGAACTCGCTGGCCGTTCAGGCTCTCAGCGCCGTATCCATGGAGATGGTCGGGCAGCAGATCGAAGCGATCGCCTCAGACATGAAAGTCCACGGTGTCAAGTCGGGAATCCTGGCAACGGCGGCCAACGTGCAGATCGTGGCGTCCCTCATTGATGCGTTTCACCTCAAAGACGGGTATGTCCTCGACCCTGTCATCTTGGCGGCCACCGGGGAGCCCATGCTGGACGAGGAAGGCCTACGAGCCATGAAGGATAAGCTTCTTCCCCTGGCCTTTGTGGCCACACCCAACCGGCATGAGGCGGAGGCCCTTTCCGGGATGGCCGTGACGGATATCCCCTCAGCCAAGGAGGCGGCAAGGCGGATCCAGCAGATGGGCCCCCGCAATGTCATCGTTACGGGTGGGGCCCTGGAGGGCACCCGGGCCATCGACGTTTGGTACGACGGCCAGGGTTACCACCTCTTCGATGCCCCCCGCCTGGCAAGCCAGAACGTCCTGGGCATAGGCCATACCTTCTCGGCGTCCCTTTGCGCCCTCCTTGCCAAGGGCTGCCTCCCGGCGGAGGCCATCGACAGGAGCAAAAAATACATCGCCAAGGCCGTCCAGCACCCTTTCCAGATTGGCAAGGGCAAGGGCCCGCTCAACCACACCGTTCCCATGTAACATAGAGGTCTCACGAGGGGCCGACGGCGGACGAACAGACTCAAATCTCCTTCGGTCCGAAGGAGTTGCAAAAGAATAGTTAAGATTGTATACTCACCAAGGATCGGATGCCCACATGACACGTGCGGATTTGGCCAGAAGGGTGTATCTCGCTCACGGGGGGATGACGTATGCCTCCGCTCAACAAGTCGTCGAGCAAGTGCTCGATGCTATGACGGAAGGCATTTGCCAAGAAGGCCGCCTGGTTCTCTCCGGCTTCGGGACGTTTCGGGTCGTCAAGCGGAAAGCGCGGACGGGCAGAGACCTGAGCAAGGGAAAACCCGTCTCAATACCGGAGCGGAAGACGGTCGTTTTCGTTCCGTCACGTCAATGGATGGCAACGGAAGACCATGAGAAGCACGGCTAAGAAAAACGCACCTCCAGGGGAGACGCCGTTCACGGCGGACGCGTTTCCCCAGAAGTTGTACTACAAGATCGGCGAAGTGGGCGACATCACGGGCGTGCCTTCCCACGTGCTCCGGTTCTGGGAGAAGCAGTTTCCCCAACTCGCCCCCAACAAGACGCGGTCGGGCCACCGTCTGTACAAAAAGAGGGACATCCAGGTCATTCTCCACATCAAGGACCTCCTGTACAGCAAGCGGTTCACCATCAAAGGCGCCAGAGAGTCGCTGAGCTCCTGGAAGGATGGGGTGCAACTTGATCAGGGGGGGGCGCAGGGTTCGGGAGAGTTGCTGGGGCAGCTCCGCGAAGGCCTGCTTCGCCTGCACGACATCTTGAATCGTCCGCGGCCTTTTGACAGCTGAGCCGGCCTGTGGTATAAATCATGTCCCCGGGAGCGTCTGCTCCCTTTTCACTGGTCGGGACGTGGCGCAGCCTGGTAGCGCACTTGCTTGGGGTGCAAGGGGTCGCTGGTTCAAATCCAGTCGTCCCGACCACTAAACCGTTCACAAGAGCCCCAGGAATATCCTGGGGCTTTTTTCGCTGGCAGAGGCCTCTTCTCCGGAAGGCGAACCGATGGACTACCGGCAATTGTTCCGAAAAGTCGAGAGACACCTCAACGACATCGAAAACCAGCAGAGCCTCACCCAAACCCTTGGGCTCATCATCGAGAGCATCCTGTCGGACTTCGCCGAGGAATTCGGCTTCACGGGGGCCCGCCTCTACGTGCGAGACGAGGGGTTCTACCGGCTGGAGGCCAGGTTTGGGGCGGGGACGCAGGCGCCCATCGGGTTCAGCATTCCCATGAGCTATCCGCCCATCGCTGCTCTCATGCGCTCGGGGATCATCTATGCCGGCTTGGATACCAAGGGTGTGGATCCCGCCATCGAGGAACAGCTCGGCGTGGAGCGCTTCACGGCCATCACCGTGGGCGCAGAGAACGGCTACGTGGTGGCCTTCAGCATCGAGCCGGAACGGGAGGACAACGGGGACGACGTCCTTTTCGCCCTTTCCAGCATACGACATTCCATCAACCTCAAGCTCGCCAAGGAGAAGCTGGAGAGCATCATCCTCCAGAGCCAGGAAATCCAGCTCTCGCTTCTGCCCGAAGGGGATGTAGTTTTTCCAGGTTACGAAATCTCAGGGCGCTCTCAGCCCGCCGAAATCGTGGGGGGAGACGTTTACGATTTCGTCCAGATTAATCCGCACATCCTGGGGATGGCCATCGGAGATGCCACGGGGCACGGGCTGCCCGCGGCTCTCCAGGCTCGTGACGTCATCACGGGGCTGCGGATGGGGATCTCCGAGGACCAGAAGATGGTGAAGGTCTTCGAGCGCCTCAACAAGGTCATCCACCGGTCAAGGCTCACGTCCAGGTTCGTATCCCTCTTCTACGCGGAGCTTGATGCGGGAGGCAACATGATCTACTGCAACGCGGGCCACCTGCCGCCCTTCTACTACCGGCGCAAGAAAGACCGGTTCTACCCCATGAGCGAAGGGGGAATGGTCCTGGGGCCATCCTCCACATCCACGTATTTCAGAGGTTTTTTCAAGCTGGAACCGGGGGACTTCGTGATCATGTACACGGACGGCATCAGCGAGGCCATGAACGCGGGGGGCGAAGAGTTCGGCGAGCGGAGGATCCTCGACTACGTGCGCGCGCGGGCCGAGCGGAGCCCAGCCCGCGATGTGGTACTCGGCCTCTTGGAGGAAGCCGCCGCCTGGGCCGCCCCGGGCTCCTACGTGGACGATCGCACGGCGGTCTTCGTGAGGCGTCTCGAATAGCCATGCGGCAAGCATTTCACTAGCTATCTGGCCTCGCCGGGTGTATGCTCGTGGGCATGGAGCGGGCGAAGGAACGCCTCCTTAACGCTTACGGTTACATCCAACTGGCCCTCGGCCTCTCGCTGTGGGGAGCCATAGCCCTATGGGGCCCGCCAGGGGCGTACTCCTTCTCATCCGCCCCCGCCCGGGTTCTGGGTTTGGGCTCCGCGGCAGGTTTTCTGGTCATCCTCGTGAGCCTCTTTGCGGCGTCATGGGCGGCCGTCCGGGTGAAATTCAGGATGGCCGGGGGCTACTATATCTCCTTCGACATCTCTTTCGCGACGGCGGCCTTCTTCCTGGTTTCCCCGGCGGCCGGCACCGCCCTCGCCGCCCTCACGAGCCTGGTGGATTTTGCCTACCGGGCCAAAGACAAGAGCGGGCTGTGGCCGGCATGGACGGACACCCTCTTCGGGAACGTTGGCAACCGCCTTTTGCGGTTCGGGTCCGCGTGGATCGTGTACAAGCTCGCGGGAGGGGAGTTGGTGCCCACCGCGGAGCAGCGCGAGCTTTGGCCCGCCGTGGCGGCGTTCCTGGCCTACTTCCTGGTGAACAATCTTTTCTACATGCCCCGCGACTTCCTAAAAGGCGAGGACCTCAAGGCTTACATGAAGGACACGTTCACCGTGGACGTGATCCACTCCTTCGCCATTTGCTCCCTGGGATTCCTCATGGTTCTCGTCGTCCACCTGCTGGGATTCGGCTCCTTCGTCATGCTGGGAGGGTTCATCCTCTCCGCCTCGTGGCTCCTGGGCACCCTCACCAGCACGCAGGCGGAGCTCCACCGCCGGGTGGAGGATTTGACCATCTTGAGCCGCGTATCTGCGGCGGCCAGCTCGGGCCTCGACGTCATGCCCATGGTGGAATCCTACACTCGGGCCTTGGCCGAATCGCTGCCCACGGATGGCATCGGCGTCGTGTTCTATCAGCGCTACGCCAACGCCATTTACCTGGTCCAGGTGGAAGGTGGCAAAAGCCGCTCCACGTACCTCTCTGAAGAGAAGCGGTTCCAATACGACCAACTTCCCCTGTCGGAGCCCAGCAAGCGGCTTGGTGAGCGGCTCTTTGAATTCCTCATGCCTCTGGAGACGGCACCCTTCATGATCCCCGACTCGGTCTTTGGGCTTCCGCTGATGCACGGGGGAGAGCCCTTCGGTGGCATCGTCGTTTACTCGTACAAGAAGGGAGTTCCTCTCGACGAACGCGAGTGGCTCCTTCAAACGTGCGGCCAGACGCTCGTCGTGGCACTGGAGAACTGCTTCCTGCACTTGCAGGCCATACAGGACCCGCTCACGGGCCTGTACAACAGGTCCTACTTCATCTACAGGCTAGACGAGGAATTGGCTTACTCCAGCAGGCACCGGGCTCCTTTCGCCCTCCTCATGTTGGACCTGGACGACTTCAAGGCCGTGAACGACCACTTGGGCCACAGCGGCGGCGATAAGGTGCTTCACCGCATCGGGGAACTGCTCCGAAAGGCCACGCGCCGCGAGGACGTCCCTGCCCGGTATGGGGGCGACGAGTTCATCATGCTTCTGCTCAATTGCCCGCCGGCCGACGCCATGGAAAAGGCCGAGCGGGTCCGGGCCATGGTGGCGGCCTCGGGCCTCCCCAAGGAGGAGGCCTTCGGCCTCCATCTGGGTTGCTCCGTCAGTGTCCTCCACTCCGACGACCTCAAGGGCGAGCAGGATCTCCCAAATATCCTTCGGCGGTTGGATGAGGCGCTTTACCAAGCCAAGGATCAGGGGAAAAACAGGATCGTCCGCGCGGATGGTTGACTGCGTGGGATGGTTCGACGGCACCTGGCCCCGGGTGTCGCGCCGCCGCGCGTGGTCAGGTTTTCACTCGATCCGGTCCGGGAATTCGGGCCGCAACCGGGCGAAGGTCGAGGATAGATCCTCGGGAATGACGCGGGTCTCGCCGATGAGGGTCACGAAGTTCGTGTCCCCGTTCCACCTGGGCAGGATGTGCCAGTGGAGGTGCTCCGCGATACCCGCTCCCGCCGCGTCACCGAGGTTGAGGCCCACGTTGACGCCGTGGGCATGGTAGAGGCGGCGCAGCAGGGCCTCGCAGAAGGTAATGGCCTCGGCGGATGCGGCCCGGGTGCCCGCCTCCAAACCGGTAAGCGTATCCACGTGGGGGCGGGGGATGACCATCATGTGCCCGTTGGTGTACGGGTAGCGGTTGAGCATGACGGCCAGGCGTTCGTCGCGGTAGAGGACCAGGTTGTCGGGGGAGGGTTCCCGTTCGAAGGCCTGGCAAAAGACGCATCCGTCGGGGCATTTCTTCGACGTCACGTAGTCCAGCCGCCAGGGTGAAAAGACGAAACGCATAGGACCTCCCCCTTTGACGCGGGCCTGGCCATGGGACGACCGGGAGATCAAGAGGTCATGGGACCGGGAAAAGGAGAAGGGGCACGGAACCCGGCCATCGCTGCCCAGCTCCGTGCCCCATGTCTTTCGATCACCTGATCACAAGATCACCCGATCACGGACTACTTGTTTACCGCTTCCTTTAACTCTTTGCCAGCGCGGAACGTGGGCACCTTCTTCTTGTCCACTTGGACCTTCTCGCCTGTCTTGGGGTTGCGGGCGGTGCGTGCTTCGCGCACCTTCATGCGGAAGGAGCCGAAGCCTCGAAGCTCCACTTTCTCGCCCGACTCCAAGGCTTCCGTCACGGACTGGAAAATGGTGTTGACGACGATCTCCGCGGGCTTCTTGGGAAGGTCGGAGCGCTTGGCGATGAGTTCGATGAGATCCGCCTTCGTCATTGCTCCTCCTCCTCCGTTTTCTGGAATCCCCGGAAGTCCACCACGTCGCCCAGGCTGGTGCGGCTCTCATCCGTGGGGGCCGGGCGGGACACTTCCTCCTCGCGCTCGCGGTGCTGGCGCTCGCGCCTCTGTCCCTCTTTGAGGGAGAGGCCGATGCGCTTGTCGCCGGGCTCGAGGCGGATGACCTTGAAGGGGTAGGTTTGGCCTACGTCGACGACCTCGGCGCAGTTGCTGATGTGCTTGTCGGAGAGCTCGGAGATATGAACGAGGCCTTCCACGCCATCGCCCAGATCCACGAAAGCGCCGAAGTCCACGATCTTGGTCACGGCGCCGGGGACCACGTCACCCACGTAATGGGTCTGGAAGAATTTCTCCCAGATGTCGGGCTGGAGCGCTTTGATGCTCAGGGAGAGGCGCTGGTTCACGGCGTCGATGTTGGTGATGACCGCCTCCACCTCGTCGCCCTTCTTGAGAATCTCGCTCGGGTGGTTCACGCGCTTCCAGGAGAGGTCGGAGATGTGCACCAAGCCGTCCACCCCGTCCAGCACCTCGACGAAGATGCCGAAGTCCGTGATGTTCCGGACTTTCCCGCGGACGTGATCGCCCTCGCGGTACGTTTCCGTGATGATATCCCACGGGTTCGGCTCGGCCTGCTTGAGGCCCAAGGAGATGCGCTGGGCGTCCGAATCGATGTCCAGAATGATCACCTCCACCAGGTCGCCCACGTTCAGGACGGCGGAGGGGTGCTTGACCTTCTTGGTCCACGACATCTCGGATACGTGAATCATGCCTTCGATGCCCGGCTCGAGCTCGACGAAGGCGCCGTAGTTGGTGAGGGAGATGACCTTGCCCCGAACCTTGCTGCCGATGGGGTAGCGGTCGGTCACGTTCTTCCAGGGCGACGGATCCTTCTGCTTGAAGCCGAGCTGCAGCTTCCCGTTTTCCTCGTCGAAGTTCAGGATCAGGACCTCGACCTCATCGCCCACCTGGAACATCTCGGAGGGATGGTTGATGCGCTTCCAGGACATGTCCGTCACGTGCAGGAGGCCATCGATGCCGCCAAGATCCACGAAAGCGCCGAAATTGGTGAGGTTCTTGACCACGCCCTTGAGAGGCATGCCGGCCTTGGCGGCTTCGAGAATGCGCTCCTTCTGAACGGAGACCTTCTCTTCTAGGCAGGCCTTCCGGGAGAGCACGATGTTGCCGCGCTTCCGGTTGACCTTGATGACCTTCATCTCAACTTCCTGGCCCTTGAGCGCGCGCAGGTTGCGCACGGGCTGCAGGTCCACGAGGGAGCCGGGGAGGAAGGCGCGGACGCCCACGTCCACCGCCAAGCCGCCCTTGACCCGGTCGAGGATGACGCCCTTGATGGGGCGGCCCTCCTTGTAAGCGTGCTCCACCTCTTCCCAGGCCTTCATCTTGGTGGCCTTGGATTTGCTGAGGACCACGTGGCCGTTGGCGTCTTCCATCCGCTCCAGGAAGACCTCCACCACGTCGCCGGGCTGGACGATTACCTCGCCGCGCCCGTTCGTGAACTCCTCGCGAGGAACGACGCCCTCGCTCTTCAGGCCCACGTCGATGAGGATGTCCGTGGGCGTGATGGCCACCACGCGGCCCGTGATTAGCTGGCGCTCGGTGTGCTCCGCAACGTTGGCCTTGAGGAGGGCGCCCATATCAACGGGGGACCCTTCACCAATGTTGTCGGACGTCAGGTTGAGCCAATCCGCGGGCACGCTCGGGGTCTCGATTTCACCCGTGTGGCCCTTCTCGTCAGTTGTGGTCATGTACAACTACCTCCTGCTTTGGGTTTCGATTTTCCGTTGCTAGAACGGAAGCGCTAAGTATACGCCCCGGTAGCGGCGGCTGTCAATGGCTAAAGGCCGAAAAAAGAAGCGATTAGGTGCGAGAAGCGAGGGGGGAGAGGCGAGATGGGATGAAGAGGCCGGCCTCCACGGGGTCCAGTAAACTGGCCCCAGGGTTAAGGGCACGAAGCCCAAAGGAGACCGGCCATGAAGAAGGATATCA
>JAKBES010000125.1 GCA_021833665.1 Acidobacteriota bacterium | reverse complement strand
TAAGGGAACCCTCCCCCTCGAAGCCAAGAACGGTTTCCCGGACGCGGCGTGCGGCGGCCTGTGAGGCGAGGAAACGCGCCTCAATCAGGCCGAAAGCATCAGCCCACTGGCCCTCAACCTTCTGGTTGGGCTCAGTGGGCCGGATGGCTTCGTGGGCGCCTTGAACGCCAGCCTTGTCCTTGTGCTCCCAAGGCTTCGCCGGGACATAGTCAGGGCCAAAGCGTTCAGCGAGGACCTGGCGAGCCCATTCCACGGCCTCCGGCGCCACGCGGACGCTATCCGTGCGCGGGTAGGTGGTTTTCCCGTCCTCAAACAGGCGCTGGATGGCATCTGAAGCCAGCGCCACGGGCATTTTCAGAGCCTTCTGAGCAGTCTGGAGCCAGGCGCTATTCGTGAAAGGCGGACGGGGTTTTTGCTCCCGCTCTTTGCCCTCGGCGCTGGTGCAGATCACCGTTTTCGGCATCTTCAGGGCCTCACCCTCTTCCTTGGTCGGGAAGATGAGCGCCTGGCCTTCGCCTTTCAGGCGGGCCAGGAGCTCGCGTTGAGTCCCGTCCGGCGCCGTGTGGCGCAGGCGAGCCCACGGCGCCCACGTCGTCGTGGGTTTGAAGGCGTCGTGTTCGCGGGTGCGTTCCACGACCAGGCGCAAGGCGACGGATTGCACGCGCCCCGCGCTGGCGCCTTTGTAGGCTTGCAGCTTGGCAAAGACAAGCTGGGTCGCGTTCCACCCAAAGAGGCGGTCCAGGATGCGCCGTGCTTTGGCGGCGTTCACCAGGCCCGTGCGAAGCTCTGGCAGAGGTGACGCCAAACCAGCCCGGACACCCTCCAGGGTGATTTCCTCAAAGGGAGCTCGAAAAGCGCGTCCACGGGGGATCAGGTCCCAAACCTCAGCCGCAATGGCTTCTCCTTCGCGGTCCGCGTCAGTGGCGACAATGACGCGGTCGGCGTCCTGGGAGGCCGCCTGGATGGCATCCAGGCGGGCCTGGCCCCTTTCGTCCTTGGGGACAAGGGCGGTGGGCTCGAAAGTCTCCAGGTCTACACAGAGGCCTTCACGCATCCCTGGAAGGTCCAGGATGTGTCCGACCGTGGCCATGACCTTAGGGTTTGGGACTCCGAGTTCGTGGGCGTAGTGCTCGACATGCTTAATTTTGTTGGGTGATTCGACAAGGATGACGGTGGATCCCATGGGACCTCCGATTAGGTCAAAGCCTTTCGCAAGGCCAGAAGGTGTTTGTTGAGGATTTGGTCCAGGTCCTTCAGGACCTCCGAACTAAATCCGTCAGAAGGGAATTCAAAGGGCAGGAAGTCGCCCAGGAGGGTTTTGATCCTCTGATGGGCTTCCGCCATGAGACGAGAAGCTTCCTCGCGAACAAGTGGAGCCCCAAGGAAAGCGGCTTTATGTTTTTCGTAGTAGGTTTCCACGGCCGCCCGTAGATCGGCCTGGGTGGGCCCTGGAAGCTCAGGAAGGGTCCAAACCTTGGCGGGGGGAGCTGGAGGGGGGCCAGAAGGCTCCTCCAGCTCCTCATCCGCCAGGAAGGAATCCTCGTCGGAGTCCTCCAGGAGGAGGGCTTGGCTTGCCCGGCGTTGGGCTTCTGCTTCGCGGACCAGTTGCCGGTGCTTTTCTAGCTCTTCCCCAAAAAGAGGCAGTCGCTCCAAACCCTCGCGGGAAAGGGCGGCGGCATTCCGTTCGCGGGTCCAATCCTGGCGGTGGGTCCCATCCTCCGGAACCTGGCGCCAGCCAGCATCCCGGAGGGCGGACCCCACTTTGCCGATCCATGCGGAACCTTTCGGGGGAAGGAGCAGGGCGTTCCAAAGAACGCCTGCGGGGTTCCGAAGGTTCTTCCCCTTGGCCTTGAGGCCCTGGAGGATGGCCCAGGCCCCCTCTTGGCTCCAAGGGCTACGGGATTCCACTTGGGCGAGCTGCGGAGGATCCAGAAGGCGGCCCAGGGCTTCGTGAACCGGCGAAGGCCAAGGGGTGGGGTCTTCCTGCTTGGTCCAGGAAGTCCACCCTTTCAGCTCAGAAGGATCCCAATCGGTCTGTCGGTCTGTCCCATTTGAGGACTGACGGACTGACTGGTTTTTAAGTATTTCTGTATCAGTCAGTTCCGTAGGTCTTATAGAGGGGGGTGTGTTATACGCATCCCCTGGAGAGGGGGTGCGTTGTGTTTCTGAGGGGGTGTGTTCAGGTGAATCAGTGAGGGGGTGTGTTAACGCACCCCCTTGGCTTGTGAGGGGGTGTGTTGAGGGGGTGTGTTGACGCACCCCCTCAACCCGGGACTTGTTCAGGTTGGACATTCGCTCACGGTTTTTGAGACGGCGGGCAACCCGAGCCTTGAGCCGATCCGTGGGGCTTTCGTCCATCCAGCGGAGGACGAAGAGGTTTGGGCCGTCCATCAAACGGCCGCTGACCATCATCCTCGGCCCCTCAAGGATCCGGATTCGTCCAGAGGCCTCCAGGGTGGAGACCCTGTCTTTGGCGGCATCCTCGGAAAGCCGGAGATGCCGGGAGATGTAGTGCCAGGCCAAGGGCACGGGCTCTTTGCGGCCGATCCCCCGAGCGAATTGCTCGTATGCGATCAGGGACGCCAAAACCACCAGGGTATGGTGGTCCTGGGCTGGCATTTCCTCGTCGTGAACAACCTCAATGGGTAACTGGGCGAAGTTGGAGACGAGGGGTGAATACCCCTGGAAATCACCCACGAGCGGCACGCCGGGAGGTGAAGGGGTGCATGTAAGAAAAAAGTTCTAGGGGTGCTTGATCGTTCCGAGTGGCCCTCGCATAATGGGCACAGTCGGGGTACGCCCCGCGGTTGGCGCGAGTCATTGGCTTCTCCGTAAGTTGTCTAATGTTTCGCGGTTTCAAGGAGGGTGAGAGCTCCCGGAACCCAATCCCCGACCCAAGATCAGGGGTGATGCTTGAAATAGCATCACCCCAAACCATATGTGTCAAGAAGTTGGTCCTGAGTGATTTAGGGTCATAACTGCGTTTCTGGTCACTGGGGCAACCCTGGCAAATTTTGAAACCTTGGCTCATAAGCCAAGGTGAAAAAGGAAAACTTAGACATAACATGGCTTTTTCCAACTCCGATCCAGCCGGTTAAACGCGGGCGGTTCCAGGAGGGGGCTCCCGGGGCATGTGATTTTTTTATGGGCGAAGGTCGGCTATGGCTGGCCTTTGTTGGGTGTGCCCATGCCCGGACCCGGAGGGGACCGGGTTCCCGCTCTCCCGTCAGGGGGGCGGAGGCTCCAGAGGGCAGCGCCCCTCTGGAGTGGGCACATGGGGCGGTGAGACAAAAGAAAGGGGAGCATCACTCCCCCTCAATGGCCCGCTCTATGGCCTCCGTGCTTGTCTCCATGGAAGAGACAGCCTCCTCCAGGCTGTCGAACGCTTCGTCTAAGGCATCGGCGGCAGCCTCGACCTTTTGGCCCTTCTCAGAAGCCTGGAGGCCTTCGGGCATGTTCTCGAAGGCCTCCCGCTCTGTGGTTTTGATTTCCTCCAGGGCCTCCCGGGTTTCCTCAAGGGAGACCTTCAGGGCTTCAAGCTTGGCCCTCAACTCTCGAAGGGCGGTCCGGCGTTGGTTGTTCATAGGTTCCCTTTCTTATAAGACAAGGCAAAAGTAATTCAAAAAATCAGGCGTACCACGAGCGGTAATAGTTCCTCTTGCCGTCCCAAAGAATGGCGCTTCGTCCCCACTCGTAACCCTTGGTGCCGGGGACCTGGACGGCATCCACGCTAGAAACCTTCATCACGATTTTGTTTTCGCAGGCCTCGGCCAGGTCCTGAGCAACGGGGCAGGGAATCACATGGTCGGCCATGGGACCAGTCCAGGCCTCTCCGTCGATGGCCAGGGAGATCTCGACCGCTTCTATCGCGGTGGGGGACAACCTGCGGACCATCTGAAAGGCGTTCACATTGGTTTGTTCCCATCCCCAGCTCTGCACGAAGACAGATCCGGGCTGGCCCTGAAATTCGGCCTTGGCCTTCTCTTTGTCGTCCTTCCGCTGCTGGCGGCGCTCAGCCTTGAATTGAGCCCGGCGGACCTCTTCCTGGTAGAAATCGGCGATGGCCTTTTCTGCGGCCTCGCGGGTGCGGGTTGAATAGTGATAGACCGGCTTCGCGGCCTTGCCACGGAAACAGAGGTAGACCCAGCGTTCGCCAAACTCCCGGAGGTAGGCGACGGCCTGGGCTTGATCCAAGGAAGAAGGAACCACCTGGTCGGTGTCCTTGAGGTAGAAGGAACGGTCAAGCATGAGGCGCATGGGATCTCCTGTTTCATCCTTACCTTATATTCTAAGCTAAGGTAATCACTTGTCAAGGGGGCCCCGGCTTCCTGGGCCAGAGGCCGAGGGCAGAGCCCTCGGCCTGCGCCGTAAGGCCCACCGGGGGAGCGGCTGGGGTCAAGGGGGACAAGTCGGAAGGTTCAGGAGGGGCCCTGAAGCGGAGCGGAAGGGAGGTTCCTGAAGACCGAGGCCGTAGGCCCGCCCGAAGGGCGCTTTCTCCCTTGAAGCCAGTCCGACCCGAAGGGCGCAACCAGAGGCCTGAAAGAGGCTCCGACTCGGCGTAGCCGAGGTGGAGGGCCGTCGGGCAGCGTCCCCCGGTGGTGGCCGGGGACCCCGAGATTGGCGCGGCCTCCGGCCGCCCGCTCGTCGGTTCAGCGGCCCTAGGTGTTGGATTGCACAATCCAACACCTAGGGCCGGGAGGGGTGTTGCGGGGAGGTTCCTCCCCGCATGGAGGGGTGCTGGAAGCCCGCAGGGCTGAAGGCAGGGGAGGGCGAATGCCCTCCCCCAGGGTGAATTTCACGGTTCGTAAAGCCCGGATTTCCTAGTGAAGAGGCAGAATTTGCGTATAATTCAGAAGTAGTGCAATTGGACCGGACTTACTAAAAGAATCCCCTTCGACCCTGGAGTTCTTAGATGCAGAAAGAGCCCGAAGCGAGCCTTCTTGAGAGGATCTTGGTTAAGGGCCGTGATTTCGATAAGAACGGTAAGGATTCAACGAAAAAAGAACTCTTCAACATGGAGGGGCTTTTTGAATTGAAAGATGTGAAAGAGAGAATTCCGTTCGATGCAAAACGCATTAAATACTGGTATACGCACCCTAATTCGACCTTTTATTCATGTTTTGTGAAATTGCCGGTAGGAGAAAAGAGAAGTCTTGTTTATGTAGACCTGAAGGCCCTGTTGGCAAAGGTCGAAGAGCGAGCCGTGTGAGGAAAGGAAAAGTCGATGATCCTTGGCCTGACATTGCATCTTCTGATTTTCGTGGTCGTCGGGTTTATGCTCGACGCCGTTTTTAGTCGATGGGTGAGAAGGCCTGATGTGCCCGCGAAAACAGCGATGCTGCTGGGATTCTTCCTGGTGTTCGGAAGGATAATTTGGCTGTTCTGGCCGTTAGCAAGTCCGCTTCCGCCGATGATTGGGGTCAATCTCGCGGTTGGAAAGGTATTGGAGATACTCCATTTCTCGGCGGCTCAATCAACCCTTAGCACTCCGAACTGGGTCCATTTCCGATTGATCGAGTACTGGTGGGGATGGATCTTGGTGGTGACTTTGGGCCTTCTGGCGATCTGGGGACTGGTGCGGGCTTGGTGGGCCAGCAAACAGCTCCGAGCTTTGGTCGAAGAGAACCCTCTTGAGGGGGTGGATCTCGATTCGACGATGTACTTCGCCACCCATGGGACTCGTCAGAACCTCGAAAGGGAATACCGAGTCTTCACGAAGGCGCCTCGGCTCGCGGTCCGGCTCTCATGGCTAACAGATCTGCCGGTTCTCACGGGGGCAGTCTCGCCAACCTTGGTTGTGCCTATGGGGTTGCTCGAAAGATCACGAGATCAGCACCTCGAATCCATCCTCGATCACGAAGCGGAACACCTGCGGCTGAACCATCATTGGCTGTATGCGCCCTTGGCCTGGTCTGCCAGGCTGCTTCCGCTTCTAACGCCGTTGGTTTCGTCCATTGGAAGGGCGATGGTCGTTCGAGTTGACCGCTCTGTTTTGGACCGTAGCGATGGGCCAGATTGGCTCAAGTACGAATCAGCCATTCGATCGGCCGTGGCCGATCAAATGGAGTGGTCGCCAGCCCTTGCAATCCCGCATAGTGCCGACGAACCAGAGCGAAGGATCCTCCAGGCAAGTAGCAAGGTTTCCTTGCGTTCGCATTGGCAAGCGGGGTTGCTGGGAGGGATTTTTCTTTTGGGAGCAGGAGGATCCACTTCGGTAGGACGCATTTCGACATACACCATCAAGGAGTTTCTGATGCACCGAACGATTGCTGGTTACCAAGCGCGGCTGTTTGATCCCCATGTGCGAGTGGTGGGCATCCCTGATCAAGGCGGGATTGTTCCCGATGGCGTGGTGATAGACACGACAGACGCGAGCAATGATTACGAAATTTCGTCGCTGGAGGTTCTGGCCAGGTCTGCCGTTCGGCCTCATGCCCATGCGGCGGAAGTCTCCTTCGACTATGTCTGTGAGCGCAATGGTGGGGATTCAACGGCTCCTCCCTCCGTGAGTTCTCGTGTGATGGAGCACCAGTTTTCCGAGAAGGAAAACAAGCACCGATTCTTCGTCTTCGACTTCCGCATGAAACCAATCCCAGAAGGGATTGGGCACATGACTATTCCCCTCCGGCTCCAACAGACAGGACCTCGGCAAATTGCAGGATCCGAGGACCTGATGTTTGGGCCTGACCTTGCTGTGCCCGCTGGATGGCGGGTCACAGTGACCAACTGGCGTATCCACGAAGTCCCCTTGGACTCTGTGGCCGCTTCCGTATTCCCGGACGACGCGAAGGGTTTCGTGGACTGGTATCAGCGGTTCCAGCGAAACACTCCGCTTCAATTGACATGGTGACCACATGACACACGCGAACCTCGGGCGTTCCGGCGCGTTCCGGATGGTGCTTGACCTTCTCGGCCAACACAAGGACGGCCTCACCTCAACGCAGGTTGTGGAACTGGCCGTCTCAAAAGGGCTGGTGAAGGCGGATGAAACAGAAGCGGAGTATTACCGTGTGAAGCGGGCGCTGACGAGTCTTGAAGGCCTTGGGTATGTTCGCTGTGAAGAGCAGCGGACGAGGGCAGGGAAGACCTATGTGGTCGTTCCCGGCGCCATTGACGAGGACCTGAAACGCGAGCTCAAGAAAGGGCTCGATCAGGTCATGGAGAGGATCAAGAACCGAATTCCCCTGAACGATGCAGGGCAGCTCATGGCGGCCTTTGAGGGCGTTATAGATGAAAGTGCGATGGAAATGGGGCTTCCTCCCAGGAAAGCCCATGTCGGGCGAAAAGGCCTTGAGATTCGGAAGCGGAAATGAGGCTGCTGGTCGCCTACTATGTTTTTTCGGTGCTGGTCATCGGAGCAGTCGGCGGCTGGGTTTTGTTTCGACGGCCGAAGACTGAAAGGATCTCTCTGGATTTGATCCAGTGGTCCGTGGTGGCCTTCCCGGGCCTGCTCCTTCTGGCGGTTGTCTTGAAGCCTTCAGGCCCCGGAACCTGGGCGCGGCTGGTCCAGCGTCCGACGACTCTGGATTACACACTGATGGCCCTGACGGGGCTCAGTGTGGTCAGGGGCATTTGGGAGGTTGTCCTTGTCGCGGTGCAGTGGTCCAGGATGCGGGGAGAAAGCATTCCCGCCGGGATGCTGGTCGAAGCACCGTGGCTGGATTATTGGGGCATGTGTACCCGTAACGGGCTGCTGCGACGGCCGGAACTTCGGGTGAATAGGGACCTCAAGACAGCCGCAGTGATCGGGTGGCGTCGCCCGGCGATTCTCTATCCAGCCAGGGCGGTGCCGGTGGCGCTGCGAGGCTTCGATCCCTTCTGGGACGGGGTGGAAGTGGATCCGCTCTCCAGTGATCTTGACGCTGTGAGAACTCAGATTTCCCACGAACTGGAGCATGTCCGGCGCCGTGATCATTTGAAGCTTTGGCTTGTGGCGCTGACGGGATGCGTTGTCCCGTGGGAATGGGTTGTTGGTAAGACGGATTTGGAAAAGTCAGTCCTGACGCGGAACCGCGTCTTCCGGTGGATTTCGCGCGTACTGAAGGTGGTCGGGAAACCCTACCGCTGGGGGCTTGAAGCCGAGCGAAGGCGGCAAGAAGAACAAGCCGATGCCTCTGCCGCTTCGCAGGAAGGGGGCCAGGAAGCGCTGAAGCGCCTTCGGCAGGGGAAAGGCCTAGCCTCGGCCTCACCCACGGCTTCAGCCCTGCTTGAAGACTGGCGGGAGGTTGTTTTTGCGTCGGTATTCTGCGTCCTCATCGCCGGGGCGCCTGGTAGCTCAATCGTAAGGATGGCCCTGGAGGGGAAGATGGATAGTTTGCTTGCAATGCCAGCCACCTGGTCTCTGGAGCTGGAACCCGGGTTTGGGAAAGGCACGGCCGGGCGCCTGCCCGGTGGTGGCCGCCTGGTGGTGGACATCGAAGATGTGGTTCCTGGCCACTGGCCCAAACTTCACGGGACTGGAAGGTTCCAGGCCAAGGACCTTCCGGACCACGGATGGGTGGAAATGACTTGGGACATGGTCTGTGAAGAGCATGTCCCCAAGGCGCTTGCAGCCCATCTTCTGTTTGCCAGAATCCCCATGGTGGAAGACACGGCGCAAGAGGCCTTAACCGTTCGCGCTGATCCCAGCGAAGCGCCGGAGGATCTTGGAGGGCATCGGTTCCGGTTTCACCGGAAGATCGACTTGAGCACCCTTCAGCCGAAACCCACCTGGATCTATCTGGAGTACTTCTTCCAGGCGCCCGGGCGGTGGATATTCGAGCCTCCAACCCTTGAGATCGTGTCTCCCGATGGAGGCCGGAAGCCTTTCCAAACTGCCTAAATTGTTATAAAAAAACAAGTTAAAAATCATAACAAAAATTAACATCTTGCACAATTTCTTTCTATTGCGCCAACTCTCGGGTTGGCGCTATTTTTTTAGTCGTCGTAACCAAAGCAGGCAAGGTCATCAACCCTGCGACAAACCGCAGAACTTGCCCCTTCGGAGAACCCATGAAGACCACCAAAGATCAAGCAGCCTCAAAGCACGCGGTCATGGAGCTCTGGCGACGCCCTGGCGTTGACTTTGATCTACCTGGCCGCGCAAAGAGCACCCTTCGGGATCTGCTTGAAATGGGCGGCCTCTTCCCCCTTTCCAAGGTGATGGACAGGCTTCCCTTCTCCCGAAACAGCCTCCAGAAGTGGAGTCGAAGCGTGGGTGAGAGCCGCTTCGGGTCTTGCTTCCATCGAGTGCCTGGGGAAGAGGGCTGCAAGGCCATCACAGTTCTTGTCGACATTCGTCGGCTCAACGAGGTCCTGGAATCCCAGGTCCGCCACACTCCCGCCCTTCAGGGCGAGTAAACCCAACTCTCAGCAAAAAGGAGGAGCCATGCGCTTCAACCTCAACCTCAGCCCCAAAGCCAAGGCCGCCTTCACGGCGTTCGCCTTGGGTTTCTGCACGACCCTCGGGGCTCAGGATCTCGAAACACAGGCAGAGGCCGCCAAGACCAGCTTCAATAACACCTTCAAGCTTGGGCTTGGTGTGTTCGCTGGCATCGTCATGGCGACCGGCATTGGCCTTGCAGCCTGGAAGTTCAAGGAGAAGGATCCTAATGCCCTTCACTTCCTGATCGGTTGCGGTGTAGCCAGCGCCCTCCTGGGCATCGCTGCCTACGCGATTTGAGCCGGACATGAGGGAAACGGCCATCTATCGCAGCCTGCACGGGGCGCCCATGGTTTTTGGGCTCCCCGTGCATTTCATTCTCATTATCTTTTCCGTGGGATCGATAGCTGCGCTGCTCGTGAATCAATTTAGCGGCTGGATGGCCCTTGGTATCGTCGCCCTGATCGGGCTTGTTTGGGGGGTCCTGGCCATGATCTACAGCCAGGACCGCGTGGCTGTGCCGATGTTCTTTCTGAGTCTTCGCGGGCGTTTTTACGGCCGGATTTCCAGTTTCGCTCCCAGCTATCAGTGCGTAGTCATCGAGGAGGAGTAGGAATGGGTCTGGTCAAAGATTTGGGTGCGCTGACGCAGCACTGGAACGATCTTGAGAGCAATACCGAAAATGAAGTGCTGTTCTATGACTTCTTTCGGCGAGAAGAGGGATATGACC
>JAKBES010000124.1 GCA_021833665.1 Acidobacteriota bacterium | reverse complement strand
TCTCGGTCCGCCGCATCCTCCTGTCCGGGCTCCCGCCCGTGGGAAAGTTTCCGTCCCTTCCCCAGCCGCTGAGATGGTGGCTGGGCCGCCGGGCGGCGCGCTTCGACGAGGCCCTGGAGCGCTGGGCCGCCGCCCAGCCCGACTGCGACTACTTGGGCATGCGGCCGGGCGGGGAGGTGCAGGTGGCGGGGGTGCACCAGATGGCCTCCGACGGGTTCCACCCCGGGCCCGAGGTCTACGCGCTGTGGGGCGAGGCTGCGTCAAGGATCATCCGCGCGCGATGGGACGGAGCGGCATGCGGCTGAAAAGGAAGGAGGTGGTGGTGGCCTGCTGGCTCGTGAAAACGGAACCCGCCGCGTATGCCTGGGCGGACCTCGTTCGAGACAGGAAAACGGCGTGGACGGGGGTGCGTAATTTCCTGGCCCGCAACAACCTTCGGGCCATGGCCAAGGGCGACCTCTGCCTCGTCTACCACTCGGTCTCCGAGAAGGCCGTGGTGGGCACGGCCCGGGTGGTACGGGCCGCCTACCCCGATCCCACGGCCCGCGACGGGGACTGGTCTTGCGTGGACCTAGCCCCGGCCCTCGCCTTCAAATCTCCCGTGACCCTCGCGCAGATCAAGGCCGATCCGGCCCTCCGGGACATGGTCCTCCTGCGCCAGCCGCGCCTGAGCGTCTGCCCCGTCACCCGGGCCGAGTACCAGCGCGTCGCCGAGCTTGGCGGGAATGCCTAGCCTACTTTCGCCGGTCCACTTCGCGGGACAGCGGAGGAAGGGTCCACGTGAAGCTGACGGCGGCGCCCTTCCCCTGAGTGACCCGCTTCCAAAGGACATCGGCGCCGGGAACCATGAGCGTCGCGGAGCCATCCGAATTCAACGTATAGGCTACGGGCTTGCCCGAAAAGGGGTCGGCGATCTTGGCGCCGGGGAAGGCGGACAGGTCCGCAGGATAGACGCCTTTCTCCAGCCCGGCCTTCCGGACTTGCAACCCGAGTAGGGTCATCTGCCTGAGGGCCATCGTCGCCTGGAGGCGTCCTGATGCACCCCACAGGTTTGGCGTTTGAATCGACCCGATCACTGACCAAGGGCCCCAGAACCGTGACGGTAGAGGAGGTGGCGGCAACAGCGACCGCGACCCGTACGGTTTGATCGTCCACGGCATGCTCCGAACCCACATGCGGAGATAGGCGGCGTTGTCCAGATCGCCCAGGACCCATTCCTTGAGCCGTGCGGACCAATTTGGCCTCCATCCCAGGTACTCATCCTCTGATCCATTGGCCATTCGGTCCTCAAATTCGGCCACCTTTTTGCCTTGGGTCTTTCGCCAAGATTCCATAAGATCCACGTGTGGGATGAGGTCATCGAGCTTTGTCACGTCAGCCTTATCCAAGGTTGACGAGCTTGCGGCCTCTTGGAGCACGGGAAGCAGGAGCCGCTCAGCGTAACTGCTTAGAAGGAGGTCAATAAGGTCGACCTCGCGCTCTTGAGCGGAGGTGAGGGTACCAAGGATCTCGGCACTTGCGAAGAAGCGGTTCATGTCGCCTTGACGAAGGGCATCCCGGCAGTCCGCCGCCAGCAACCGGGCCGCTTTAACTTCTTGAAGGCCGATTCCTGCCCCGTCGCTATTGGCATCGGTTAGATTGCAGGCCTTCTTGCCCAGGGACCGATGGAGGAGGGTCAGGGCGGGAGCATTTCTTTCAAGGAGCCGCTTCGCGAAGCCGGCTTGCTCCTGGGTCCAGCGCGAGGAGGGCGTCTCCGCGAGGGACTTTAGACCCGCACGCTCCGGCTGAAAGATCACCACGGCCCGGGCACCGGCCAGCAGCCAGACGGCTCCGTTCTCTTCCTCCGGAACCGGCTTGGAGGCATAGGCCGTGAGGTCCAAGGAGCCAACCTTCTCCGTGAACTCCTTGCGGGCATCGTCCAACTCACGCTGGCCACGCGAGCGAAGATAGAAGACGGTGGCGAGAACCGCCAACACGGCCAAAGCAAGAACCCGCACCGACCATCGGAACCAAGCTCTCTGCCACATGCGTTCCCCCTTCAAAGGCCGGCGCCGGCGGCGCCGGAGAGATCGTCCACGTTCTTGGGAATCCTGGGCCGCTCCTGCGCGTGCCGGCCTTGAAGCAGGACGATGCCCAACCGCGCCAGTTCGGCGGTCTCGGCTTTTTCTTCACGGGCCACCACCATGGGAGCTGGGCTGCGCCGCGGATGGCCGCCCACCAGCAGAGCATTGGCGGCTACCAGAAGCACCAGCGCGGCGGCCCAGGCCCAGTCCCAGGGCCCGAAGCGCGCGAGGCGCGCGGGAGAGGGGCGGGCCGGGAAACGCCAGGCATCCTCCGCCGCTTGGAGAACGCGCCCTCTCAGATCCGGGGGGGGCGGAGGCGAGACGAGCTTGCCCGGCGAAGACTTCTCGCGCTTCATGGCGTCACCCCGAGCGCCTTCCGAAGGCGCCTCAAGGCCAGCCGGTAGCGGCTGGCGGCGGTGAAAAGGGAAATGCCCAGCGCCGTTCCGATCTCGGCGAAGGTGAGGTCGCAGGTATGACGCAGGTAGACGACCTCGCGCTGCTCCGGCGTGAGTTTCGCCACGGCCATGGACGCTTCCCGTTCCGCCACGCGCTCCCCGGGGCCGGAGCCGCCGTCCACGAGCAGGGCCTCCTCCAGGGGCACGGTCCACCGCCGCCGGCGAAACAGGTCCACCGCCGCCCGGTGCGCCATGCTCATGAGGTAGGCCTTGGGTTTGGAAATACCGCCCAGGGAAGCCCTGGTTTGCGCCAGCCGGACGAAGACCTCCTGAACCACGTCCGCCGCGTCCTGCGCGTTGCCGGTCCGCCAGAGGGCCAGGCCGTAGAGATCACGGCCCGCTTCATCGTAAAGCACCGCCATCGCCTCCTTTTCGCCCCGTGCCAGGGCAGCCAGCGCCTCGGCCAGAACTCCCTCGTCGGACATGGACCCCCCAAGATGCTCGGTACCGCCGGGGCAACGGGAGAACGCCTCTCCTCCCGCTGTATAGACGGTGCGGCGAACCCATTTTGTCACAGGACCGGCGGCCGGCTTTTTGACCCGCTCCTCCGCCCCGCGTAGAATGGCCTCCGCCGGAAACAGACCCGGCCCATCGAGGAGACCATGCCCGCCCAATCCTTCGCATCCGCTTTCCGTTCTCTCCCCCGCCGCTTCCCCCAAATGCCGCGGCGTCTCTTGCTTTTCACTTTGTACTTTTCACTTTTCACTCTCCTTCTCGCCTGCGCCGCCCAGAAGCCGCCGCAGGTGGAACTCCAACCGGCGGCCTACCGCGAGATCCCTCCCAAGGTGGGCCTGGCCCTGGGCGGGGGCGGGGCACGGGGCTTTTCGGAAATCGGCGTGCTCAGGGTCTTGGAACAGGAAAAAATCCCCGTAGACCTGGTGGTGGGCACGTCCGTGGGCAGCCTCGTGGGCGCCCTCTACGCGGACACGGGCAGGGTCCTCGACGCGGAGTTCACGGCCCTGGCCGTGACGGGCGACGACCTCTTCGACTACCAGGCCATGGCCGTCTTCTCAGGCGGATTCGTGAAGGGCGAGCGCCTGGAGGAGTTCCTCGGCGCCCACCTCAAGCACAAAACCATCGAGTCCATGAAAGTCCCCTTTACTGCCGTGGCCGTGGACCTCATGGCCGGCAAAACCGTGGCCTTCGAGCGGGGCTCCGTGGCCCAGGCGGTCCACGCCTCCTGCGCCATCCCCGGGGTCTTCGTCCCCGTGGAGTTCGGGGGGAAGGTTTACGTGGACGGCGGCGTCACCGATCCCATCCCCGCCGACATCGCCCGGAAGCAGGGGGCCGACGTGGTGATCGCCGTGGCCATTCCTCCGGGCCTGCCGGGCAAGAAGCCCACCAACCCCGTGGAGGTGGCCTTCCATGCCGTCACCCTCATGTCCTCCGAGATAGGAGCCTTGCGGGCCAAGGAGGCGGACGTGGTCATCACGCCCCAGGTGGCGGGAGTGGCCTTCGACGACTTTTCCCAGAAGAAGCGCCTCATCGAGGCCGGCGAGGCGGCGGCGCGGGAGGCCTTGCCCGCCATCCGGGCGGCCATGGCCGCGAAAACGCGCCGGGTTCCGGTTACCCCGGCCCCCTAAGGGAGGAATGTCCCATGCGAGCGTTACGGTGTCTTGCCTTACTGGCCGCGTGCCTCGCCCTGGCGGGATGCGCCGCCGTACGAGTGTCCCCCGAGTCGGACCTGCGGGCCCTGGCGGCGGGCCGCTCCTACACCCTCTCCGTCCACACCGACTCCCGGGATCTGGATCCCGTGGTTTACAAGATGGCCTTTGAGGCCCTCAGCCCGCTCGTGCCCCTGGGCGGCGACGCCCCCGTGGCGGGCCACGTGCAGATCACGTTCTCCGTCAAGACCCGCATGACGTCGAGCTGGACCTCCGCGGGATTCGGCTCGGCCATGCAGCCCAGCAGCGCGTCCCAGGTGGCTTCGGGCACCTCGTTGCAGGGACCCAGAACCTACGAGAACGGCGCCATGTCCGTGGTGGTGACCGGCCCGGCGGGTGAGCAGCTATGGTCGGCCCAGTGCGACCACAAAGGCAAATACTCCCTCGCGACCACGGCCCCCGAAGTGGCCAAGGTGTGCCTCGACCAGATCGCCTCCACCCTCAAGCGGGACATGAAGAGGGCAGGGCTGGCGTCTTCCCCAAGGAGCACGCCGTGAGGCGCCTGGCCCTGGACGAGGTGCGCCTCCGTCCCTTCCACCTCCTGGACCAGGAGTGGGCCCTCCTCGTGGGCGGGTGCGGCAAGCCCAACCCCATGACCGTGTCGTGGGGCGGCTTCGGGACGCTGTGGAACAAGCCCGTGGTGACGGTGTACGTCCGCCCCACCCGCTTCACCTTCGGCCTTTTGAACAGCCACCCGGAGTTCACCCTCAACCTTGTGCCCGGCGGCCTTCGTGAGGCCCTGGACGTGTGCGGGAGCAGGTCGGGAAGGGACACGGACAAGTGGGAGGAGGCCGGCATCGCCCCCGAGGCCTCCGAAACCGTGGCGGTGCCAAGGGTGGCCGGGGCGGAACTGGTCTTGGAATGCCGGACCCTCGCGAGCTTGGACCTGGACCCGGCGCGGTTTCTCGACCCGGCCCTGGAGAAGCATTACCCGGACAAGGACTATCACCGCGTCTTCATCGGCGAGGTACTCGGGGCCTTCGCCTCCTCGGACCGGTTCGGGGCCGGCTGACCCCGGGGTCCCGCCCGCCGCGGCCTAAACGCCATGCGCATCCTCGTCGTCTACGCCCACCCGCGGACGGACTCCTTCAATGCGGTTCTGCTGCGTGCCTTCGTGGCAGGGCTTTGCGAGGCGGGCCACGAGCCGGACGTGGGGGACCTCTACGCCGAGGGTTTCGATCCCAGGCTGGGCGCCGACGAGTTGGAGCACCTGGGAACGGGGAGGCGGGGGGCCGACGTGCGGGCCTGGCAGGAGCGCCTGCTGGCCGCCGACGGGCTGGCGTTTATCTTTCCCATCTGGTGGTTCGGCCCTCCGGCCATCCTCAAGGGCTTCGTGGACCGAATCTTCGAGGAGAACGTGGCCTTCCGCTTCAGGGCGACGGGCCTCGTGGAAGGGCTTCTTCCCCAGAAGCGCGCCCTCGTGCTCACGACCACGGGATCCAGCGCCCTCCTTTACCGCACCCTCGGCTTCGAGAAGCCCCTTCAGAAGACCCTCTGCGACTGGACCCTCAAGGTCTGCGGGATCAAGACCGTGGAGCACGTCCTCCTCTACGACGTGGTGAAGGCGGACGACGCCGTCCGGCGCCGCTACACCGAGGAGGCCCGAAGGCTGGGCCGGGAGTTCTTCGGGTAGGCCCGCGAAGCCGTCCTACCACCGGAAGGCGAAGGGCTCCGAGGTGCCGCCGTTCCCGTCCCTCACCACGAGCTGCACGGTCTTCCCCTTGGGCACCAGGCTTTTGAGCCCCGCTCCCTTGGCCACGAGCCGGGTGGGATTCTTGATGACGGTGGCGGGTACGGGGACACCGTCCGCCGTAAGGGCGACCCCCGCCTTGAAGCCCTGGCCGTCCACCAGGAGGCGGAAGGGATTGCCGGCCTTCTTCGCGCCGGTGATGCCGTAGGGGCGCGTGGAGAAGGACCAGGTGGGCCCCGAGGTCCTGCCGAGGGGGCTCAGGGCCACCACCCGCCATGTGTAGGTCTTGCCGATGTCCATGGCGGCCGGTGCGTAGCTCGGCTGCGACACGGTGGCCACCAGGGGCGGCGCCGTCGTGGTCCCGAAGTACACCTCGTAGCTCGTGGCCTCGTTGCACGTCCAGCTCAGCACCACCTGGAGGTCCTGGTCCGCCGCCTTGTCGCCGGGCAAGGGATCCCGGGGAATGGCCGCCTGGGCGTTGGAAACCAGTTGCACGTCCAGGGTCGCGGGTCCTGTCCCCACGGGCACCTCATGGGTCTGCTCCAGATACCCGGGCATGGAGAAGGTGGCGTGATAGGCCCGGCCGCCCTGAAGGGGCCACGCGTAGCGCCCCCGGGCGCTCGCCTGACGGGGAGCCTCACCGTGGCCCAGGGCCTCCTCCTGCAAAGCCACCGTGGCCTTGAGCGGCGCTCCCGTGGCGGCGTCCGTGACGCGCCCCTGGATCGAAGGGTAGGTGAGGGTCTTGTCCAGGAAGAACTCCCACGCCGTCCGCTGGCGCGCTACCGTCACGTCGCGCCACTGGGCGTAATCCGGCTGGAAGGAGCAGCAGTTCACCTCGATGACAAAGGCGAAGGCGCCGTACCGGCCGTAGAGGGCGTCGTCGCTGGAGCCGTCTGTGGGGTAGATGGTGGACCAGCCCGGGCCCGTCTTGTAGCGGCCCGTGGCCCCGGTGTCGTCCTCCAGGATGCTGTTGAGGGTGTTGCCGAGGTCGTCGTACACGGCCATTTCGCTGGGGTTGTAGCATCCGTAGGGATAGAGGATGTACTCACCGTAGGAGTGGTAGGAGAGGCTGAACTCGGGGCGGATCTCATCGGCCAGGGCCGACATGCCCTGGGTCTCGGGCTCCGAGGCGGGCGAAGGGCCCCGGTAGATGTCGCTGTTGCAAAGGTCGTCGGAGCCGTTGCAGGCGGCCCAGTTGAAGTCGTAGTTGCGGTTGATGTCCACCGAGCATATAGGATCGCGGTTTTTGCGCCACATATTGTCCTGGGTGAAGACGTACATGGCGCCGTCGGGGTTCACGCTGGCCACCACCCACACCTCGATGGTGTCCAGCCAGTGGGTGATTCGGGGGTCGGTGCCGTAGCCCGAGGCGAGGACCTGGATGGCGTCCTTGGCGATCTCGGCGGTCATGACCTCACGGGCATGATGCTGGGCGTCCAGGAGGAAGACGGGGCGGTCGTGATCCCCCGTCACGTCCGCCGTGATTTTCACGGCCAGCAGCTTTTGCCCTTCAAAGAGCGCATCCTTCAAAACCACCTTCTCCACCAGGTTCGGATAGGCGGCCGCCATCTGGTCCATGAAGGCCGAGAGCTCCGCCGGATCGGTGTAGTCCGCGAGGGCCTCGCCGGGCTCCCGGAGGGGGTGGCTCACGTCTTTGACCACGCAGGTGAAGCCGAGAGCCGTGAGGCGGTCCAGCGCGGCGCCGTCCACCACCACGCCCGCGGTCCCGGCTGTGCGGTCGATTCCCGCCACGTCGAAGCCGGCCTGCGATAAACGCAGAATCTGGGCCTCGCTGGCCACGGGCACCTCCACCAGCATGCGAGGCCCCTCGGCCCGAGCCGGGGTGGCGAAGACAAGGGGACCCAACATGATCAAGGCGGCCACGGGGGCCGCCGCGAGCGTCATAAACAACCGTTGGACCCTGCTGCGAATCAAAGCCATGCGCCACCTCCCGGGGCGGCCAGTTTATACGAATCGGCCATCCCCCGCAGGGTCTCTCATCCCTTTCACCGTCTTTTCACTTTTTACTTTTCACTTTCCCTACCCCTCCCACGTGTGTCCGCAGGCGGCGCACCTGAGCCAGCCCTTACCCGTGGCGGCTGAAAGGAGGTGTTCGAAGAGGGTCTCCTTGACGCCCGCCGGGGGCCCGGAGGCCTCCACCGCCTCGCTCTGGCACGCGGGACAGCGCAGGGACGCGCTCGGGGGCAGAGGACAGAGGTCGTGGGGATCGATAGCGGAGACGGCGTCGGGCTCCGCCTCATCGTCTCTCGCCCCAGACTCGGACTCCGCCGCCTCATCCTCCTGGACCCCTTCCTCGTCCAGGGGCCGCCTGTGCATCTCCATCTCCGCCAGGACGGCCTCGGCCTCTTGGGCAACGGCGGAGGGGACTTGCAGGCGGACGGGGGTTCCGGGCACGGAGAGGTTGAGGTTGCCGTCGGGGACCAGACAGCAGATTCCGGCCTGGGCCAGGACGTTTTGCGCCCATTCGGCCTCCATGGGGACGACATATTCTCGAATCGTCACGAGGTTCCCATTGTGTCCCGCCATACCGGGCCCTCCCTTGGTGCGCACTCATAGAAACGCGGCCCTTCCCGTCCTTTATTGCGCCCAGTGCTCGATGGACCCCAATCCCGCCATGCCGCCCGCCGCCCCGAGCAGAGCGCCGGCCCCCACCAGAAGCGCTTGGCCGCCCACGCCGAGGAAAGCGTGGGAGACCCAACCCAGCAACAGGGCGTTGGGTCCCGCCACGTGCCCGATGAGCAGGTGAACGATGAGGAGGAGGAGGAGGGCACCCACGCCTCCCAGCGCCCCCAGGGCCATGCCGCCCACCACGAAGGGGCCGCGGATGCTGGCTCCCGTGGCTCCCACGAAGTGCAAGATGGCGATCTCCTCGCGCCTGTTGAGGGCGATGATGCGGCAGATGGCCGCCACCGTGAAGACCGCCGCCACGCCGAGGGCCCCGAAGAGCACCCACCCGAGCAGCGACACGAAGCGTGAGTACGTCCTCAGGCTCTCCACCCAATCCCAGTCGAAGAGCACCTGGGCTACGCCCGGCATCTGTCCGGCGCTCGCCACGAGGCGCGTCACGCGGTCCAGATTGAGGGGGAGCTTGAGGCGCAGAGCGAGGGAGGCGGGGAGGGGGTTGTCCGCCTCGCCGGCGCCCGTGGCCTTGAAGGCGGGAGCGATGCGCTCCAGGACCTTGAGGCCCTCCTGCGGGGAGACGTAAACCACCGAAGCCACGGACGGGTCCTTCTCGAAGAGGCGCGTGAGCTCCGTGACCCGCTCGGGGGACACGCCGTCATCCAGGAAAACCCTCACTTCAAGATCGCGCCCCCAGGTCCGCAGCATGGCGTTCACGTTCCCCGTGAGGTACTGCGAAAAGCCCAGAACGAAGAGGGAGAGCGTCACCACGAACCACGCAAAGCCGTAGAGCGCCTTGTGCCGCCGCAGGTCCAGAAACGCCTCCTGAAGGTAGTAAATCAGCGTGCGCAGAAGGGTCATGGCGGTAAGCCTTCGGAGGGCAGGCGAGATGAGGACATGAGGAGATGAAGGGATGCCGAAGCAAGTGAACGGGACGGCACGCCTTCCTTTCGGCCTATCATTCTCTCATCTCCGAAGCACCTCATCTCGGCTCTTCCCCTTCCTCCACGACCCGCCCTTTGTCGAGGATGATGACGCGGCCTCCGAACTCGGTGATGAGGTGCTTGTCGTGGGTGGCTACCAGCACGGTGGTGCCCGAGGCGTTCACCTCCTTGAACAGCGCCAGAATTTCCCGGGCCAGGTCCGGGTCCAGGTTGCCCGTGGGCTCATCGGCCAGGAGGATCACCGGGCGATTGATGAGGGCCCGGGCGATGGCCACCCTCTGCTGCTCCCCTCCCGAGAGCTGTTCGGGAAAGGAGGACATGCGGCCCTGGAGCCCCACCCACCGGAGCGCCTCGAAGGCGCGCCGCTTGCGCTCCTTGGCGGGAACCCCCTGGATGGTGAGGACGAGGGTCACGTTTTCGTAGATGGTCCGGGAGGGGATGAGGCGGAAGTCTTGGAAGACCACCCCGACGCGCCTGCGAAAGGAGGGCATTTGGCGGGAGGTGAGCGACTCCAGGTTTCGGCCGTTCACGAGAATCTGTCCGGCGGAGGGCCTGATCTCCCGGATGATGAGTTTGAGCAGCGTGCTCTTGCCGGCCCCCGAGGAGCCCGTGACGAAGCAGAACTGGCGCGGGTGCACCGTGAGCGTCACCCCGGCGAGGGCGTGATGGCCGCCGCG
>JAKBES010000123.1 GCA_021833665.1 Acidobacteriota bacterium | reverse complement strand
CCAAGGAAAAGGATCAGACGACACGGAGCCGGTCATGAACCAACACACGAACACTAACAGTAAAGACCTGACCCCAAGCCGTGCCTCCTTGGGTGGCAGTGGGGCCTTGCCCACGTTCTGATATATATCCTAATGCAGTAATCGGCCTTTGTAAAGGCGCTTCCGCTGGACTTTCAGGGGTTCGCTCAGGGGGACGGCGTGTGTTGGGTAGCAGAGGAGAGTGTAAATCGAGGCAACAGCGATGCGGAGCGTTGGCGACGTCTGGGAGCTTGACATCAATGCTTACGGCGATATGATATTTAAAGAGTCTTCAGTCTTACGGGGGGAGCACGTTGCCATCATATGGTGCATTTCGGAAAAAAAGCTGCATTACGCGTTGAATGATCGCCTGCCATAGCCTCACTTGGAAGGGCATAGGGGGAGAGTGGGATGGTTGAGTTTGTGGAACTATTCAAGGAAGCTTGGACTTCCGGCAAGTCTCCAAGGTTTTTCCTATCATTAGTAGTGGTCGGGATCGTTTTGATCTTGGTAAATACGTTCTCGGACTACCTAATCCGGAGCCGGGAGGAAAGGCGGCGTCAGTTCAAGCTGGTGACAAGCCATTTGAAGCCGGTCTTGTCGGCAACGAGCGACGTGATTTCAAGAATTTGCGAGATTATCGTTACGCAACGCCCTCATACCCTCGGTGCAATTGCCAGATATGACCCGTTAAAACACGAGGAGCGGGTGGTGCAGATATCGCAATTTACAATGAACCGGCATGAATCTACGGCCTATCGTCTGATAAGACTACTAGGGCTGTCAAATCAGTTCCTTCACAAGACCGCTGGGACGCCATCCTTCCCACTACTGGATAGGGCGGAGTACTTCCTTAAGCACAAAATGGCAGCGGGGTTGCGTGGCAACCTCTACGGGATATCGTTCATTAGCAGGGAGCTCCAACTCGAGATGGCGACGGTATTTGACAAGTCGCAAGAGAGGGACGTAGCAAGGGAGTTAAGCATCGGCGAATTCTGCGACCTGGTGAAGAAAGATGAGTTCGCTAGGCATTCGTACAAGCTTGCCTTGGACCTTTTCGCAGTGGACTGCACGCCCTTGATAACCAATAAACCGGTAGATAGAAACGATGAGAATTGGAAGCACATCTTGGCCTTGGCCCACTTGTGCGTCAATCTGATAGATATGGACCAGACGCTGGGAGGGCATGCCCAATGGGAGGAATATCGTGTCTTCCTCGTGCGCTTGATAAGGCAGTGGAACTCTGATCTTCAACAGCCCTTGTACTTTTATCAGATTGGGGATGCCAAGCCCGAGAAGTCCTACCTCGATACGTATCCGGGCAATGTGACAAGCCTCAGCACAATCGCCGCCATACTTGCCAAGATCCCGGGCTGGACGAGATGTCGCGGCATGTTTGAGAGAATAGGCAAGTATTTCAGGCTGAACATACGCGGAATACGTTACGGCAGGCGGCATTCCACGAAGCGCCTCAACCGGAAGGGCGTGAAGGTCTATGCAGATAAGGAGTGGGAGGAGTTTAATCTCGACATGGACATCCGCCCATTGCATGAGAAGTTGAAACGCTTCTTGGAGCGGAGGATGGCGAATCCTGGCGAGGGTCTACAGCCTTCCGGAGAATCTCGCAAAAATGGAAATAGGGCCAGGGCCGCCCGAAGGCGGCCCCGTGAGGGCAAGGGAACTCCCGTGGAGAGCTAGCACTTTCGTGTCTTGCCGTCCCGCTGGGAGCAGAGGGCCTTGTTGAAGCCCTTCAGGTCGGCCGTCCCAAGTGCGGGTGCGCCCTGTACGTCCCTCGCGTCGATCACCGGCGCGGGCCGGCCTTAGGCGAAGTCCCCGTGTCAGCGGGCTTGTGGCTCTTGCTGGCCTTGGGCTTGCCCTCGTTCTTGCGCTCGGTGCGCAGGCGCTTCTCCAGGTGCGCGCAGGCCTCCCGGTATTCCTTGACTCATCTTCGACAGTAGCTTTTCGTAACCTATTTATCTAGAGCCACATACAGATATGGAGCTGGGGCTTGTCACTACGCTGAGGGGCGGGACCGGAACCGTGGGGCGGTTCATGGGGCGGCTTGCTGGAGGGCCGGGGGCATGGCGACGCCGGCGGCCTGGAAGACCTTGCCGGCGCAGCCGTGGTTGTCCAGCCGCAAGAGGAACCGCTTGCCGTCCTGCTCCAGTTCCGCTTCTTCGACCTCATTCAGATCGTGGATCACACCGGCCCACTCAAGCGTCCACCCCTTGGCTTCGATCTTTTCCTGCAACGCCTTTCGAAGGACGAGGGCGAGGAAGGAGCAGAAGACGTGGCCGCGGATGGTCTCATCGCACTTGTGGTAGATGGGACGGGTCTGAAGCAGGCTCTTGACGGACCGGAAGAGGGTTTCCACCATCCAGAGCTGCTTGTACTGGAGGGCCACCTCGGCGGCGGGCAGATCCGTGTTGGTGAGCAGGACCCACTTGCCGTCGTAGCGCTCTTCCTCGTTCACCTTCTTCGGATCGATCGCGAAGCTGTCCCTCTCCGCCTTGAGGTACTTGCGGTAGCCCTTGTTGCCCACAAGACTCTTGGCCCCTCTCTTGAGCTGGTCTTGCAGGGACGCGAGGATGGCCTCGCGGTCGTGGGCGTCCTTGCGCGCCTGCTCGTCGTTCAGGCAGACGACATAGCGGCGCTCGTCCACCCAGACCTCCTTCACCTTCAGCGGCGAGGGGTCCTTGGAGTGTTCCCGTCCGCCGTGGAGGACCTGAAACCGGCCCGCGCGGGAGAGAACCTCCTCGCCCACCTCTTTGACGGCCCGCATCCGCGCGCCCAGAATGTAGCGCACGGGGGGATCCATGGCCTCCAGCTTCCGAACCGTCTCGTCCGAGATCATCCCCCGGTCCGACACGATGCAGACCCGCGTGATGCCGAAGCGCGTGCGCAGCCGCTTCACGATGGGCAGGAGGCTCTTGACATCCGTCGTGTTGCCCGGCCACATCTCACAGCACACCGGGCGGCCCTCCGCGTCCAGCACCGCCCCCACCACCATCTGTTTGAGGTCCGGCCGGTGGTCCTTGCTGTGCCCGTACTGCCCGAGGCTCTCCCCGCCCTCGCCCTCGAAGTAGACCGAGGTCGTATCGAAGAAGCAGAGATTCAGCGAGGAGAACAGCGTGCGGCGCCGGGTGAAGAGTGCCTCCTCGATGAGGTCCTTCGTGCACCTGGGTGAGAAGGGCGTGGCACCGTCCTGCTCCTCGTCAGGAAGCGGCCCGCCGAGCCACGCCATGGCGCGGTAGAAGTGCTGGAGCGCAAGCCCGTCCGCCCCGGGGATAGCATAGTCCTGCATCCACCGCTCGCACGCCCGGTCCGAGCCGGGGTCGCACAGCCGGTGGAGCACCGTGGTGAAGATGGCCCGCTCCACGCCGAATCCGAACTGGCGTCCTTCCAAGGCCTGCTGCACCACCGCCTCGCACCCCGTCTGAGCCCACAGCCGGCCGAAGACCAGCCCAGGCCCCGTGTGCCGCTTCGCGCTGGCTTCAAGCCGGCCGTCCTTGAACGCGGACAGCAGGAGCATCTTCTCCGAGAAGCGCGAACCCGAGGCAAGAAGCGCATCCAGGTGGCCGCTCGACTGAAGCTCATCTTCCCGGCCTAGGGTCAGCAAGACCCGCTGGCGGACCTTCCCGTTCTCCCGCCGGTTCTCGGCGATCTGAAGGTAGGTGTGGCCGCTGGACTTCTTTTGCCGGATGAACATGGCGGGGACCTCCATCACCCACCACCAATATAGAGCATACTACCAATAAATACAATCTAGTTATCAATAGTCCTGGCACTACATTCTCAGCCAGCCAAAAATTTCAGTCTAGCGTTTACAGACACTTCCGCGGAAAAAGCCTGTGGAAAACCCCGGCGACTGTAGAAGATGGGTTCGGCCTCGCCCGCCTTCGCGCAAATGCTTCGGCAGGCTCGCCCTCACCGCGTGCCCTGTTACTCCCCACCCGCCCGCCCGAAAGCAGGACGCACCTAAAGAGAAAAACTTCCCCGCGAGATCCTGAATCGGGTTCCAAGGCGGCCCCGGTTCAACGAACGGGACTGGCGGCGAGTTCCCATAAGGCGCACTTACACGTTACCCCGAAACGCCGGTCCGGGACCACCCAGGTTCCACGAAGGGAGCCGGGGGCGTTTACTCCATAAGGCGCACTTATACATTGCCCAGGCATCCCCGGTGAACAGCGCTCTAAAATCGTCCAGGTTCAACGAAACGGCCTTGCCCTAGCCTCGGTCCCGTCCCAGGCCGACAAAACCCTTTTGAGGGGGCCGCAAGCAACGCAACGGGCGCCCAAAGGGTCCATTGGCCAGCCCCCCAAGTCGAACCATGGGGTCACATCTAACATATCATCATGAGACGCCAAGGATGGAGTCGGTCAACATCTTGCGATGCAGGAACGCCATGACGTTCTTCGCGGTGCCTCCCGCAGAGGCAGCCCCCGCCCTGCTTACCTACTCTCCTCCTCACCTGCCCTCCTACTTACGATCCCCCATCGGCCCCCAATCGGAAAAGGATCGCGCTCAGGAGAGCGCTCCTGCAACGGTCAAGGGTGGCCGTAGGAGGCCTCACCCTAGGCCGATGGGTTCGGCCGATCGGCGATCGGCCGCTAGTGCGCCCGGGAAGGCGCGATGTCAGAGGGGTGGAAGTCCCCTCCGGGGCATACGCTCTCCGGCCCCGAAGCCGAACGTACCTGCGTCGCAGAGATGCGAGGTGGAGAGCAAGAGAGAACGGGGCCGGGTCTAACAAGTAAGCATTCCGTCGCGGAATGAAAGCAGTCCTTCGCAGAAAAAGGACATTGCCACCCCGCCCGTTGCACCGGCGGTTCTGGGGATGCCTTTCCTTCCTGTGGAGCCCTTCGATGAAGCCCTCAGGACAGGCTCCGACGCCCCCGCCCCAACCGTCCTTGGGCTTGATCCGTTGCCGCCCGGCCAATCTCCGGCGGGGCTTCGAAGGGACCGGGCCACGCAAGGCCTCGGGGCAAAGCGCGCGCCGGGGGTGCCCTCCCGACCTCCCTCCCGTCACGCGCTTTGCATCTCGGCTCTGAGAATGGCCATTCTCAGACGTGTCCCGAAAGCTCCCCGCCTACGCCTTTCGGAGTAACATATCACCATATGTACAAGCCCTTCGTCGCCTAGCTCCCTGGGAACTTGGACGGGCGCCGTCCATTGCTGAGGAGTTTTGAAAACGCTACACTTCACCCATGCCGCGCTGGGGTGCCGGAGGCACTCGGGGCAAACCAGAGATGAGGTGAGTGCATGAAACGTATTTCTTCTCCAGGAGCGCTTAACGAGGCCACCTCGTACCCCGACCCCGTCCCCTTTTCTCGCGGAATGCGCCTAGACCTGCCAAGCTTCAGCCTGATCGTCCTCTCCGGAACAGCCAGCGTTGGGCCTCAAGGGGAAAGCCTCCACCCAGGAGACTTCGCCGGGCAAGCAGGGCGCATGCTTCAAAACGTCACAGCCCTGTTGGTCTCCGAGGGCGCGGCGTGGAAGGACGTCTTCAAGACGACGATCTTCCTCAAGGATATGGTCGATTACCCGGAGTTCGCCAAGATTCGAATGGCTCACTTCCGGGAGCACGACGTAACACTGTTCCCAGCAAGCACGTGTGTTCAGGCGACCCTTTGCCGTCCTGAACTCCTGTGCGAGATGGAAGTGATGGCCCTGCTCCGGGGTGAAGAGCATGGCCCAGGAAACGAGGGCGAGTCGCGTCATGATGCCTCATAGATTCCATGTGTTAAAAGAAGCTCTATGGCTTTCATGGCTAACCGCGCTATTGCTGGGGACGGTGACCATGCACGCCACCGCCCCTGTTAACGGCTATGAGTTAGGCACGCCCCTTCCCGGCCCCATGGCCAAAGGCAGAGTGCCCAAACGCACCCTTGCGAGGCCTGAGACGTGCGGCGAGTGCCATGTGCAGGAGCTGGTGAAGTGGGAGGCCAGTTACCGGCCCACGGCGTTCAGCAATTCCTTTGTCCAGGCCCAGTACGCCTTGGTCTGGGCGAAGGCTAAGGCCGAAGGTACGGGCGACGCTCTCCCGGCGTCCTGTCTGGCCTGTCACAGTCCCGCCCGGTACCTCGCGGGAGAGCTTCCGGCGCCCGGATCCCCGGAGGCCGTGAGAGGCGACCTCGGCATCACCTGTGATTTCTGCCACAGCACCTGGGGCTACGACGGGGACGGGCCGGGGGCCTCCAACTGGGTTTTCCGCAAGGGCGGGAACCGGATGGGCCCCGAAATCGCCTCGGCAGTCGGCACGAGACGCTGGAATCGCTCCCCCGAGTTGTGCGGCACCTGTCACGACGAGCGTGGGCCAGGTAGCCAATGGGTCAAAGCCAGCTACATCGAATGGAAGGCGGGGCCGTCCGTGAAGGATGCCAAGAAGGGGTGCCTCGACTGCCACACTTTCTCCAGACAGCACCTGGACGGACTCATCGCGGGGGCAGCCTCCCTAGTCATCCATCCTCCCAAGGCAGGGGTACGAGCCGGCCAGCGGGTTTCCATCGCTGTGGATGTCCGCAATGAAAAGGCCGGGCACCCCATGCCGGGGAGCAGTAATGAGTTGCGCCAACTCTGGCTCCACGTGGAAGCGCTGGATACCCATGGGAAGGTGCATCCGCTTTCTGTCCAACCCAAGGGCATCCCCGGCGAGGAAGCAACCATTGGCTCGGATGCCCTAGCGTATCAGGACGCTGGCGAATTGAGTGGCGAGGCCAACTTCGCGGGTTTGGCCCGGGACGGCGAAGGCATCGCCCCTGGCGACCGCCTCTTCCGGCTGCCCATGTACGACGCCAAGGGCCGCATGACCGCCTTTGAGTGGAACGCCGCTAGCATAGGTAACGACTATCGGCTACCGGCAAGGGAAACCGTTGCCGAGATATTCCTCCTGAACTTTCCCGCGGACTTCCCCCAGGGTCCCCTTGCTCTCAGAGCGACTTTGCGCTATCGCCGCGTCCCCCCTGCACTCTGGGCCTATCTTAAGCTACCCAAGGACGGCAATCCTTCCATTCTTGTTACACAGGCCGTCGGTACTCTGACCGTCCTCCCGTCAAGCCCTTGATGAAATGGGACTAGATATGGCGCCTGATCATTCTCTCTCACCATCACTCTTCCCCGATTGGGATCTATGGTCTAGCACAGTCACTGCCGAAGCCATGGAAAACGCTGATCGCTGGTAAATCCATAAAGGCATTAGACCCGTCTTGGCCTGTCAGGTCCAGCGCCTTTCTCTTGAGCACAGCGCTCTTGAATAGTCCAGATTCAACGAAACGGGTCAAGTCCAGGGTCTAGGCCATCTTAAGCCCATGGCCGCACTGTGGCCCCGGGCGCCCGAGCCTGACCTTGCGCCCATCGGGCGCGGGGAAAGGATGCTCCCTTCCCCGGCTATCCGCCGCCCCATCTGGCTTCCTGGTAGACCTCCGATGGCACCGGGGCTCGATACTCAAGAGCCCCGGCGCGGGCTTGTCCTGGCCCCTCTCTCCGGGCTCCCGCCCGTTGAGGCTCCGCCTCGGGTCCCTCCCGGGTTCGAGGCCAGGCCTTCGCCCAAACTGCGAAAACGGCCTTTCAGGCTTCCAACCTTGGGGTGGTTCAAGAACTGAGGTCTAGCTCGGTCCGCGCCAGCGCCCTCCGGGCTTCACCTGGCACGTCCCGCGCCTATTCTTTCCTCTAGCTCAAACCCCCAACTCACAACTCCTAACTCCTAACTCCTAACTCCAAAGAACTTCCCCTCCCTTCTTTTTCTCTCGCCTCGCCTCTACAACCTACGGCACGTGCTCTGCTCGGGTAGACCTACGCCCCCGCGAGCGGGTCCCCCCCTGCCCTTCGCCCAGGCCCTTCGGTCCTTCTGGCCCGCGCCTCCCCAACTGACTGGCGTAAGGCGAGCGAAAAAACGCTCCCTCCCCACAGAGCAAGGCCGGGGCAAAGGCCAGCAAGGAAGGGCACCATGAACGGAATCCGGTTTCAGATCGCGGAAGTGAACGAGACCCTCTTCGACAGCGCCTCGGAGCTTCCCCTGGGCCGCTTGCAGGCGCGCGGCGCGGGGGCTCTCACTACCACCGAGCTTCTCTCCCTCCTCATCACGCCCGCCACCGGGCGCCGGAGCAAGAAGGACAACCCCGCCGCGGCCCTGGAGACGGCATCCGCCATGTTCTCCCGCCTGGGCTCGCTTCGGGGCCTGGCGTCTCTGGGACCCAAGGAGCTGATGGACACCCACGGCCTGGGCATCGCCAGCGCGGCCCGGCTGTGCGCCATCGCCGAACTGGCCCGCCGGTTCTCGGAGGAGGAGGTCAGGACGGCGGAGACCCTCTCGGGCGCCGAGGAGGCCTACAAATTCCTGAAGCCTCGCCTGCGCGACCTGCCCCACGAAGTCTTTGCGGTCATCTTTCTGAACCAGAAGCACGGCGTCCTGGCCTACCGGGAGCTGTTCCGAGGCTCCATTCACGCGTCCTCGGTCCACCCCCGCGAGGTCGTCAAGGAGGTCCTCAAGGAGAACGCCGCCGCCGTCATCCTGGCCCACAACCACCCCAGCGGCCACGTGAGCCCCAGCCCCGACGATTTGCGGCTGACGGAGGACCTCAAGAGCCTCCTGGCCCACCTGGACGTCCGCGTGGTGGACCACCTCATCGTGGGGGGCAATGGCTATTTCAGCTTCGCCCGCGAGGGCTTGCTCAACCGATAACGGCGCGACCCTTCCCGCGCCGGCCCGGCCTCCATCGGGGAGGCCGGGCACCCTTCTGCGCCGCCGGGGCATTGCCCCCGGACCCCCAGCAGCCGCCGGGGAAGGGCGCCGCCCTTCCCCGCCTTCGGCCCCCCATCCCTCCTTGGAGAGCCACGCTCGACAGACCTCTATGTTCACGGAAATGGACTAGCTGGCGAGAACTCCTAGGACTACCCCAGCTTCTTCTTCAATCTGCTTACTAAGACGACGTCTCCTGTTGTCCACGCATTGATGCCGCGCGCCCAATCCAGGAGTCGTCCCCCGGGATCCAAGGATGGGTCCGCTTTTGAAAGGAGGTATTGCGCCACCCACGCCCCGATTGGCAACAGTCTCACAGCAGTCTGATCGCCGAAGGCTGCCGCAGAAACTGCTCCCACTAGAGTAAGTAGGTCTAAGCGCTCAAGGTGTTCGGCCCTTTTCTCAAAAGCATGCACCTTCTCATTCATCTCGTCGATTGCCGCCCGTAATGTGGTTGCGTTTAAAGAGCTGTCACCAATTTTCTTTATCACCTCACTGAGCCGGTCGAGGTCTGCCTTACTGAATGCTTCCTCAACTTCCATGATCGGTGCATCGTCATCGAGTGAGAGTAGGTCGCCCACAACCGTCTCGGTCCCCCCATAAGTCACAGGAGTAGGGTCATCCGGGATTCCCGAATAGAGGCTGGCGTAGAGCTCGCACGCGGCCTGCTCAGAGAAGGTCCCTGTCTGGATTGGGAAGAGAGTTGCTCGAATCGCAGACGCCCATTCGACCGACCCACCCGCAGAATAAAGTTCAATGAACGCCTCTTTTCCTGTCGCCTCCTTGAATATGGCAGCTAAAATCGGTGCGAGACCCAAGGACGGCGTTGCCATTGCACCGCGAGAATGCAATTGGTATTCGCTGGAAATCCAAATTTGCCCCAACTCACGGCAGAGAGCTCGCGTGAGTGCTGAGGGGGATGTGAGGTACATCATCTCGAGAAGCCTGCGTCGCTGGTCAATTTCAAGGGAAGGGTAGAGAATCGGCGCCCGCCTTCTCGCATCGACTACAGTTGCAGCCGCCAGTCTTCGAGACATCAGTAGGGCGTCCGGTGCCGCCTCTGCGACCTTTTGCACAAAGGAGACTGGATACCGGTCGATGGATTGTGGAAGGAGAAACTCTACGCGTTTGCGAGTTGCGAGCTCTAGCAGTTCCTTCTCGTTGACCCGGAGCGCCTCCAGAGCCACAGGAAAATGACTCGCCAGAGGCATGACCAGGGCCGTTCGGTCGAATAAACAAAGATAGGTGCGCATATTGCGCGGAGCGAAGACGGCCGCGTTGACCATACACCTTGAAGTCTGCTTGGTTAAGGGCTTATCCCTAAATAACATTCGCTTTTCTCCAGCAGATGATAGCGGCTGCGAGATGGACAAGTGCCTCATAGTTCTGGACGAATTTCTCATAGCGA
>JAKBES010000122.1 GCA_021833665.1 Acidobacteriota bacterium | reverse complement strand
CCGCTCGGGAACGACGCCGCCGCCACCTGGCTCACCTGCGTCAGCGACCCGTCCGATCCCACCTGCAAGATCGTCAGCCCGTCGTCCCCCACGAAGACGTAGCTCCCCCACACCTTCACGTCGTGAACCGTCCCCTGACTCGCCATCCACGTGGAGATCGCTATCAGCTGCTGCGGGTTTGTCACATCCACCGTCTCAACCTGGTCCGTCCCGTTTACCACCAGATAGTTCCCGCTGAATACCACCCGCTCCACGTCCGTGCTCGCCGTCCCCGTCACCGGCAGAAACGCTACCGCATTCCCCGCCGGCACCTGCCCCAGCGACACCGTCGTGCTCTGCCCCACCGAGTCCGTTACCGTCAACATCAGGCGGTCACCGGGCACCGCCGCAATCACCGCGCTAAAACTGCCGTCCGACTCGACGATCGCGTCTTGAATCACGCTCGTCTGGGTATCCTCCAGTTGAGCCGCCAACGGGGGTAGCGTGCTTCGCACCGCCCCGGCCACACCCGCCACCTCCGCCTGTCCAGCAGAGACGCTCATCGTGATCCTTGACCGGTCGACCACCGGCGCCGCCGCCCCGGCCAGGTTCACCACCCAGACCCCTCCGCCGGTGGCCAAGTAGGCGTAAGCCCCGTTCACCACCACGTCGTGTGACGTGCCATTGACGGCATTGGCCACGATCAGCCGCATCGATCCCAGGGCCGTCGTGTCGATGACTCCCATCCCGTACCCAGACCCCAGCGCCGTGTACAACGTATTCCCACCGTGCCACATCCCTTGCGATATCCCCGGCAGCGCTATCTTCCCTTGGTAGGCCGGCGTCACCCCCGCCGAGAGGTCATACGCTACCACCCCCGATGTCCCCCGCGAGATGTACAGCGTGTCCCCATCCACAAAAACCCGCTTGAGAGAGCGCCCATTGTCCCCGGCTGCACCCCCTACGTCCACTCCGCTGGTCCACACCGGCGCTCCCGTGCCGTCGAATACCCCTACCAACAACGACACGTTGTTACCCCCGTAGGTCCCATCCGTGATTCCCACCAGCTCGTTGTGCCATATCGCCAGATCATCAAGATATCGGTCACCGTAGGGCAAACCTGTCGCTCCCCCTACAAACTTGGGCGCGCTCGGCACCGACACATCCAGCGTCCACACGCTCGACTTGTTCCCCACATACGCGTACTGGCCGCTCACCGCCACCACGTTCGGACCGCTCGAATCCAGCCCGCTCGGGAACGACGCCGCCGCCACCTGGCTCACCTGCGTCAGCGACCCGTCCGATCCCACCTGCAAGATCGTCAGCCCGTCGTCCCCCACGAAGACGTAGCTCCCCCACACCTTCACGTCGTGAATGGTGGACGTATCGGTCCATTCGGTCTTGATGATCGGAGCGACGGCACTGCTGACGTCCACCAAATAAACGTGATTGTGGGAGGCGCTGGTTGAAGTTGTAACCACTACCGCGTAGTTTGTACCAATACGCGACACGCGGAAGGCGCTTCCATTGGCATCGAGAGGCAAGGTGCCCTCGACCGCATTCGCATCGTTGAGGTTGAACAGCGTGAGAGTCCCAACCTGGGTGATGCCGGCGACGACAGGAAGCATACCGCTCTTTGATGTGCTGTAGGTGACCCCCAATTGGATGTAGGTGGCCCGAACGGTGAGCGCCCCGGCTGTAGTGGGCACGCCGTCAAGGCTGAAGGTGCCGCCGGTGCCGGTGATGGCTGAGGGCGTGTAGCCGTCCACGCTGACGGTGGCCCCGGACACGCCGGTTCCCTGCGCGTCGACCACGGTTCCCACCACGGTGGTGCCGGGATCGTTCACGACCGTGACCGTGACGGGGTCGCTTGTTGTCGTGTCGCCCTTGTCCCCCACCGCGCGCGCCGTGAAGGCCAGCGTCGTGCCTACTGGATCGGTGACGGCGTAGTCGAAGGCGAAGGGCGGGGCAACGGGCGGCGCGTTGAAGGCGCGCACCAGCGTACCATTGACGAAAAAGTCTACCTCGCTCAAGGCGCCGTCGGGATCGGACGCCGTCACTTCCAGGTGGAGCTGGCCGGCCGCGATGGCCGAGCCGCCCGCGGAAGGCGAGGTCACCGTCACGACCGGGTCGTGGTTGTAGACGAGGTGGATGAGGACCAGCCCACCCTGCCCCACGTTGCCCGCCTGGTCCGAAGCTTTGACCACCACATTTCGGTCCACGTTGGCCGTCAGGCCGCTGACGGGATAAGAGGCCTGATAGGGCGGCGAGGTAACCACCTGGTTCCAGATGAGGGTCCCGGCCGTGTCTTCCAGCCGGAATTCCACCGACACCACCCCCACATCGTCGGTGGCAGTCGCCTGCATCGCGATCGCGAAGCCGTTCATGAACTCGGCTCCCACCTGAGGGGAGGTCACCGTCACGACGGGCGCGTTCGTATCCGCGTTGACGGTCAGGGCCTTCGTGTCGCTCGCCTGATTCCCGGCCTTGTCGAAGGCCGTCGCGCTGATCTGGACCTGGCCCGGCTGGCTCGGCGCGGTGTAGCTCACCTCGAAGGGCGATGCGGTTGCCGTGCCGATCAGCGCCGAATTGGCGTAGAACTCCACGCGGTCGAGCCCGAGGTTGTCCGAGGCGGTTGCCGAGACCGTGACCACGCCGGCCGGAAGAACCGATGAGGCCGCGAGGCTAACGGCCACAGTAGGCGGCAGCGTATCCACAGTGGCGAAGGCACTGGTGAAGGGCGTCATGGGATTTCCGGCGAGGTCCTGGTATCCGGAAATATTGATGGCGCAGACCGAGTCGGTGGCGAAGGGGGAGGCGGGCATGAAGAGCAGCTTGTTGGGCTCGGGCTGGCTGACGGTGCCGGAGATGGGGGTCCCACCGACCGAGACCGTGAAAACCCCCTGGCCGAGCGAGCTCGGATCGATGGGCTCGCTGAACAGGACGAAGGGGACCGCGTCCTGGGCCACCTGAATGGCGCCGCCGGCTGGATAGACGGTGGTCACCGCGGGCGGGATCGTGTCGAGCGAGGTGAAATGCACGGTCTTGGGTTCGGCCATCGTGTTCCCGCTGAGGTCCCGAATGCCCGGGCCCACGGTGAAGGTGTAGCTCGTCTGCGGCTTCAAGGCAGCGGAGGGGGTCACCGTCACCGTCAGGCCATCGGCGCTCAGCTCCACCGCGCAGGTCGCGGGCGCGCCGCCGTTCTCCTTCAGGGAAATCGTGGAGCCGTTGACCGAACTCCCGTCCAACGGCTTCTGGAAGACGGCGCTTAGGACTTGGTCGAGGGGCACGCCGGTGGCACTGTCGGTTGGGACCGTGGAGCTCACGGCGGGCGCCGCGGTGTCCAGGACGAGGGTGCCCACGTCGACCACCTGGCCGTCGGAGGTGATCTCGCCCGCCCCGCGGACGTGGCCTCCCCACGGCCCCGCCACAAAGAGAGTGAAATGACCGTCCGAGCCGATGGGGATGACCGGGAAGAGGAAGGTCCCCGAGGCGTCCGTCCCTGCGGAGAAGGTTTCGCCCGTGGCCGTCTTGGTGAGCGTGACGGTGGCCCCCAGAACCGGCTTCTGGTCCTGGTCCACCAGCACCCCGCGCACCGTGCCCGCGGCGGAGAGCGTCACGTCCAATTCCGCCGAGGCGCCGTCTCCGCTGAGCGAACCGGTGGCCGACCCCCGGCGCGTATCGCCGCTTCCGGGCGGACCCGACACCGTCACGCTCAGGCTTCCGCTGCGCACGTCGTGGAAGGTGTAGTAGCCGTTCGCATCTGTTCCGGCCGGCCCCAGGGTGTCCATCCCGGTGTAACCGTTCGTGTTATGCAGAACTACCTGAAAGCCAAGGACGGGATTGCCACTGCCGTCCCTGACCGTCCCGGTGACCTCGCCCAACCCAACGAAGCGAACCGGCGCTTCCGCGGTCTGGCCGTTTTCGGTCAGCGCCACCTGGACTTTCCCGCCGTCCCGGCTGAGGGGATCCGCGGCGCTGACCCAGTAGGTCGCGAGGGCCACCCCGCCGAAGTGGAAATGGCCCTGCGTGTCGGCCACGGTCTGGTGGGAGCTGTCCAGCGTCACGATGGCGCCGGCTGCAGGCGTCACGCCGTCCGCGCGGACGACGTCCCCCTCCACCGCCCCGAAGGGGGGCAGGGTGAGGTCCAGGGTCACCGTCTGGGCGTCGCCCTGGAGGGTCGTGCCACCCGAGACGGAGGCACCGTTGGCCGGGTCTACCGCGCGGATCGTGTAGCTTCCCTCCGGCAGGCCACTGAGGAGGTAGACACCCTGGGTGTCTCCCGTCGCGGTGATGGACCCTTGTCCGGGAATGTACGTCTGGATCAGAGGATTGCCAACAGGGTCGCTACCGCCATAGTGCCAGACGGTCCCCTGGATCGTCCCGATGCCATTCAGGTGCAGCGGCACGTCCACGACCGCGTTGGCGGCGCTGACCGTGCCGGAGCCATGGGCGCTGCGCCCTGTCCTCTGGTCGAAAACGTCGAGCGAGAAAGGCACACCCACCGACACAAAAGCGAAGCTGAATTCGCCGTTGACGTCCGTCACGGCGAAGCCGACCTGGGTGCTGTTGCTCAAAGAGAGGGTCACCTGTGCGCTAGGCACCGGCGTTGTGAGGTCCGCGCCCACCAACTGCCCCTGAACGGTTCCAAAGGAACCCAGCGTCAGCGTGAGCTGGGCAGTCTGGTCCTTCACGACCTGGACGCTGGCCCTGGCAGCCAGTATGAACGCGTGGCTGCTGTCCACCGCCTGGACGCTATAGCCGCCTTCTTCTACCTTGGAGAACAGGAACTGGCCCAGCCCGTCCGTGGTTGTGGTCATTGTGAGCAGGGGTGGGGAGCCCTTCAGGGTTACCACAGCGTTCGCCGCCGGCACCAGGGCGCCGCTGCCGTCGTCTTCCAGTGCGGTTCCAGCCGCCTGGCCACTGCCAAGGAGTGTTAGATCCAGACGGAGCGGGACCGCTGCATCCGAGAGAAGGCCCGTGGCGAAGCCGCGCTGCCCCGACGCGCTGTCCTGCACCGTCATCTGGACGTACCCCATCGGCACGAGATCGAAGCCATAGTGTCCATCGGTGTCCGCGGCGAGGGTCCTGTCCGGCATCCCCCGGGTGGAGAGGGTCACCAGGGCGTGCGGCACAGGGGTCACCCCGTCCGGAGCAAAGATGGTCCCCAGGACGGAGCCCGTGGGTTCGAGATAGACGGTCGCCTCTGTCGTCAGCCCGCTTCGGATCTGCGCGCTCGTGCCGCCGCTCCCGTTGAAGCCGTTGGTGGCACTGATGGACACGCTCGTTCCCAGCAGATGATGGAAAGTGATCAGCCCCGTGGTCGCATCGCTGTAGTCGGTTGCGACGGTCCGTATCAGCGACAGGTCCGTGGGGTTGATCTCATTACTGATCACCGTCACCTGTGCCGCCACGTCGGTGTCAGGATTTCCACCTGTCCCTCGCACCATGGTGTGGACGGTCAGGTCCCCACGGCCGAGGAGCTGGATATCCGCTTGGACGGACTGGCCCTCCGAAACGACGGAAACGCGCCCGTAGCCCACGTCCGCCGGGGGGACACCCAGCGATGCCACCAGCTTCATGTCCGATCCGAGGCCCACCTGCCCGAAGGTGTACTGCCCGTCCGATCCGGTGGTAGCTTGCAGACCCTGCAGGAGGACAGCGGCTCCGCTGACCTTGACTCTCTGGCCGCTGCTATCTAAGCCGTACACCGTACCGTAGACCACACCGTATCCGGGCAGGTAGAGGACCGTGCCGACGGTCTGATCGTCGTAGTTGGTGACGCTTGCGCTGGCGCTGCGCCGGCTCACTGGGTCGTACCCGGTGACCGTCCAGGCGCCCACCGGCACCGGCGACAGCGTGAAGGCCCCCGACTCGTCGGTGGTCGCCCTGGCGATGACGCTTCCCTGGCAGGCGATGTAGACCGTCGCCCCGGCGGCCACGGGGGTCACGTGGTCGGCCATAAGAAACCTACCTGTCACGGTCCCCTGGCCCCCGGCCGGCGCCGGAAGAAGGATGTCGTGAAGGTCCAAGGTCTGGCCCGATTCGATGGTGACCGTCAAGGTCCTCCTGGCAATCCAGGTGACGGCCTCCAAAATCTCCAGGCTGTAGACTCCTGGAGGCACCCCGTGGAGGAGGAAAGAGCCGTCCCCTGCCGTTAGCACGGAGGTCACCGGCTTCTGGTTCCCCTGCATCAGCGCTGCCACTGCTCCAGGCAGCACATTGCCGTCGGCGTCCTTTACGACACCTTGCACGGCCCCTCCCTGGGTGCTGACGAGCTGAAGATTCACGACCGCCACGTCTCCCGGTTGATGGATGCTCGTCGTGCCCTGCGCGTAGGGGCCGCCGGGCGCCTGAGCGAGAACGCTGATGGTCCCGACGGGCAGCTTATCGATTTCGTAGCGGCCGAACTGATCGGAGAAAACCTGCTTGAATTCATGGGTAGACAGCTCTGTGGCCGTCACCAGCACCCCCGCCGCAGGCATTCCGTCGGCCCCCGAGATGGTCCCCTTCACGTTGCCGCGCGAGCGCATGAAGAGCGACACCACCAGGTCCTGGGGCTGCGAGACCGAGAAGGTGGCCGAGAGCCTGGCTACGTCGCCGGTCGCGGAATCCACGGCCTCGATCGTGAAGCTGTGGTCGGTGGCCATGACATAATCGAGATAGAACTGCCCCGAAGCGTCGGTCTGCAGTTCCTGGGTGACGTGCGTGGGGTCCGGCCCTTCAAGGCCGCCGCCATACTGCCTCAGGAGGTCCTGGTCCCACTCCCACAAGTAGACGGTCGCGGCGGCAAGGGGAGCTCCGTCCTCTCCGAAGACGGTGCCGTGGACGGTCCCCCCGGGCGCCGTCAGGAATGGCGTGACTGGCAAAGTCACGCTCGGTGGATCCATGGCACTGCCGTCCTGTGCCGCTACCCCCGTCACCACAAGAGTGGTCGTTACGAGCGGTGAGATGCGCGATTGGGCGCGCACCTCCACGACGCGCCCGTCCGGCTGCACGTAGGCGCCGGTCACGGCCCGCGTGCTCAGCGCATAGTGCGAAGACTCGCCTGCACTGACTGGATCCACAGGGCGGTTGAAGAGCACCGAGACGGCCCGGCCAGCCTCGTCTGCCATGAGGTCCTGAATGGCCCCAACGGGTACCAGCCTGGGGAGTGTCAGCACCAAGGTTTCCGTCGGAGGGATCTCGACAAAGGTGCCGGTTCCATCGAGATCGTTCTCGAGGACGAGCGACGACAGGCTGGCGTCGTAGATTAGCTTGGCCTGGGAGCTTTGTCCCACGGGAATGCCGATGAAGGTCACCAGCGACGGTCCCTGGGGCAGGGGCGCTGCCACCGAGAGATCCACCCTGCCATCGCCCGTCCCCTCCAGATGCAGCGCGAAATGCTCCGAACCGTCGATATGGCCGACGGCCAGAAGGGTCCCACCTCCGAGGGGCAAAGACTCGCCCCAGGGAAGGTCGCGCACCAGTGTCGCCGACGGATTCCCCAGCCGCCTGTGCTGACCGTCCTCAAGCCAGAGGTTCGGCGCAGCACTGGCAGAGAAGGGGTCCATGGCGACGGAGAAGTGCGGCGCCTGCAGCAGCCCCGTACGCGCGAACCGCTCGTGCGCCTGAAGAACATTCTGCCCCGACACGATAAGATGAGAGCCGAGCACCGCAGCCAACTGCTGACCCCTTGAGGGTCCCAGCTTTTCAGCCGGCAGACGCCTCAACGCATCCCAGGCTCCATCCTGCAGATCGTCGCCGAGCCATTCCAGGCAGAGCTCCGCCACGGCCTGCTGGACGGTCCAGCCGGATCCCTGTGCGATCTTAAGGTACCGTGCCTCCGCCGTCAGCTCGTTCGCTCGGTATCGAATGTGGCCTTCGGAGACTGGAGCCATGTTGGCCGGCCGCTGGTCCGGTGGGGCCGTGGCCAGGCTCCAGCCCAACCCAAGAAAATCCAACGCTGCATGGACAACATCTGCGGGAAGTTGCTCGTCCACGATCGGCGGCAGAATTAGGGTATCCGGCGATAAAGGAATCCCCGCGTCGCCTACTCCGACGGTGAGTACAACCGTCCCCGTTGTCCCGCCGGTCCCCGATCTAGAGGTCACCGTGACTTGGCCTGTCCGCAAGGCCAATAGCGTGAACTGCGCCGTCGCGCTTTGGCCCGGCCCCAGGTTCCCCAAGGAGACATTTTCCGGCTGCCCGGACACGAGCGCAGCACCCTCAATGTTGCCTGAAGGCAGCGCCAAGGTGACATCATTGGCTGTCGTCCCGTCAGACGTGTTGGTGACGGTCACCTTCACGACATACTCATCCCCCTGCCTGACGACTGCAGGATGCGCGAACGTAACGTGGAATACGGGGTCCCTCACAACGACCACGCCGTAGGCCTTCCCGTGAACCGTAATGGACTGGCCGGAGGGCAGGCCGTTCAGAGTTCCCGTGAAGTTGATGGTCACGGTATAGGTGCCGGCCTTCGGCGTAGTCACGTCGAACTCGCTCTGGCCCCGCATGCTGGCCACAATTACGGGCAGATCGTCACCCGTCCCAAGCACCCCATCGGGGCCGGGATCCATCACGGGCACCGCGCCGTTGCCCAGGGCGGGAGGATTCGTTCCCTTCAACACAAACTGGCTTCCGTCAGGGAAGGTGATCGTGGAGGTGACCGAGTTCAATGTAAGCGAACTTCCTGAGGGCGACCCGTTATAGAGCAGCAACGCCACCACGAAGAACTGGTTGAGGAAGGTGATCCGGTTGGGAAACATCAACAGGCCCGAGAGGTTCAACTCCGGGATGTCCAACTCGTCGAAGTCGCTGCCGCCGTCGTTGTACGAGAGCTGGACTGGCTCAAGGTCGAGATCCCCTAGGTCCGCCAGATCGGCGTTGCCACCGCTGCCCGTTCCCGAGATCACGTTCGGAAGGGGCGGCGGCCCTGAGACCCCCAACCGGTTCAGCACGACGGGTGGCCGTGTGGGATCGCTCGCGGAGAAGAGGACAGGAAAATCGAGGTTCACGGTCCCGGACTTCAGCCCAAGCCCTACCGTGTAGCGCACTGCTTTGTAGTCATTGGTATTCAGGAGGATACCGCTCTGCTGGATCTCGTCCCACGTCATGGGGCGTGAGGTCACCGACGAAATGAGGACGTTGCGGACATCGATCGCCACCTGCGAGGGCACAGCCGCGCCCAGCGTCACCCCCCCCTGTACCAGCCGGATGTTACTTAGCAGGTAGCTGCCTGCCACGGAGATGGGAGGAATTTGGAAGGGCTCATTGGGTTTGGCAGAGAGCAGTTGCGGAGTCTGGAAGGCCGGCCCCGACAGATCTCCCTCCACCACGGCGCCCTCGGGAATTTGGGCGCCGCCGTACGTCGTCTGGACAACAGTCGGCACATTCAGCGGCACGGTCTGCTCGGACGGAAAGGCTGTCAGGCTCATGCCTGTGATGGCCACATCGCCCGTCACCCAAGGCGCCGACTGCGCAGCCAGTCGATTCGGCACCAGAAGAGAGCACACCACACCGGCCGCCCAGACCCCTTGCCCAGCGAGCCGAACCCACCTGCGCGCCCACTGTTGCAGATTTTCGCCCATGAGAGAGCAGACGGCCCCCTCCAGGATTCCCCTCCCGCTCATGGCTTCCCCCTTCCCCGAGATCAGCAGATGGAGTTTGGCGCGTAACCGCACGCGCAACCACCCGCAAGTTGCACTAGTGGTTGGCACGCAACCCTGGAGCCACACAATGTTCTGACTTCCCCTTTTCCCCAGCCCAGCCCCGGGTGAGGCCAAGCTCCCCTTCTAGAGAGCGATTTCATCGCTCACCGACACAAACGATGAGCGCCTTCTAGCACACACGCGGGTGGTTGTCAAGCCCTTGGACCTTGGGCTCGACTCTCACGACGCCTCGTGGCCTTACTGACAGGCCGTTGAAAATGGTGGGTTGAGATGTTTCTGGGTGGCTCGTTCGCCCTGGAATTCGGGTTATGGTTGATGAGTGAGGTGGCGATGGGGATCGGATCGGGAGTGGAAGGGCCGGATGTTACTCTCCTGACGCGGGATGGATCCGCTGGGTAGGGCCTTTTCTCGCCTCCTTCATCCAATCATCGAGAGCTTTCGCATGCGGACCAGGTTGAACGCGGCGAGAGCGAAGAGGAAGGACCAGCCCACGCGGTCTCGCCCCCTGAAGCGTGTCTTGCGCAGGGAGGCCACGGTCTTGATCCAGCCGAAGACCTC
>JAKBES010000121.1 GCA_021833665.1 Acidobacteriota bacterium | reverse complement strand
GATGTAGAGGGTGAGCGGGTAGCCTTGGGCGTCGACCTGAGGCTGGGGGAGGCCTCCCGTTTGAAGTTGATGGGCGAGCTCAGCCTGGATGTCCGTGTCGTCCACGAGGGCGGCGGTGTGCTGGGGTGTGATGGTGAACTGGCCTCCAAAAGAGCCGCGGCCGATGGCCTGGTTCGTGGTGGGCCCCGACAGCCCCAGCGTGTTGTATTCGCACAGCCAGTCCATGTAGGAGCTGTTGGTCACGTCCCGCAGAAAGGCAGCCATGGCGCCCGCCACCGTCGGATCCACGTTGGGTCCCCAGAGCACGGACACGGCGACGAGGTTGGAGACGACGGGGCCGCCAAAATACTGCAGGTTGGCCGCCGCTTCGGGAGTTTTGGCCTGGTTGCCCGGCCGGGTGACGGGAGCCATGGAGTTGACAGGTGCTTGGGCCATAACCGGACATGCGATGGCGGCCCAGACCCATACCAGTGTCTTCAGCCCTAATGACGTACCGTTGCTGCCTGCTCTCATGGCCTTCTCCTCCGGGTTCTCCTCGCGAACCCTGCTCCACCCCCTTTTCGTCCGTGTGCCCGACCATCGCCCGACGGTTCCAGTTCCCCAGCAGCCGCGCCCGGAGATCGCCCCTTGGAGCCGCGCCCGGATGCGGCACAAATCGCTTCGCTCAACTCCTCTGAAGGGCAAACCTCCAAGCCCCGGGGCCTATTCCCCGGCGAAACGTGTCCGCGGCGGCTCCGTGCCTTGTGGGCGAGGCCCGGGCCTTGACGAGGCTGGTTGCACGAGATGCCGCGGGAAGTGTAGCCTTGCCTTAAGCTGACCTGGGGGAGGTACATGGTTTGGATCCCTCTCCGGGTCTCACGGAAGGGGGAACACATGAAAACATGGCGGGTTTCCTTGGTCGCCCTGGCGGTCCTGCTGGGAGCCGCTACGGCTTTTGCAACTACGCGTGGGGTCTATGTCAATGGTCAGGTGCACCTCTGCTACCTGAACGGGCAAACCATCTCCCACGAGGCCTGCAACGTGGATCCATCCACCTGGATGCTCAGCCCTCTTCCGGGCCACGCCGACGCGACCCTTCCCTTTGCCGGCTACCGCTATACGGCCATGGCCTACGGCGAAGGCATCGCCGTGTTCAACAACCAGCTGTTCTATGCGTTCGTGGCCAACAACGCCTTTTCCTCCAGCGCGCCCCTCCACGCCTACGTGGCGCGGTTCGACCTCCCGACCAGCAAGTGGGTCGACGTGAAGGACTTGGGCACTGTCCACATGGACAACAAGAGCAAGGGCCACAACTCAGGGGCCTGCGTAGCGGTCTTCAACAACACCCTTAACGTCTTTTCCGACTCGGGGGTCTATACCAGCGCGGACGGCACCTCCTGGGCCTCGCACCCCGCCCTACTCAGCAGCAACTACCAGCCCCTGGACGCCATCACCATCTTCCCGCCCGACGAGGACCCGCGCATCCTGCTCCTTGTGGGCTATTCGGGAGACGTGAGCAACATCTACAACACCCTCGACACGGAACTCTGGAACGGGAAGTTCGGGAGCGACTCCCAGGTCTACGGGATGGGCGTGAGCCTCGGGGAGATCGTGTACGGGCACGCGGCCCTCTTCCAGGGAACCTTCGCTGGCGGCAACAGCTTCTCGGCGGGCGCCAAGGCGCCAGTGATCCAGCTTTTCGTCAACTCGGCCGCCTCGGACGGCCCGGGAGAAGTGCGGCGGGCCGAATGGACCTACAGCGCCACGGGAGGAAGCTGGAGCGTTGACCCGCACAAGCTCACCCACGACAGCATCGACAACCTCATCTCCTTCCCCTGGTACACGACCGAGTGCTATCCCGCCTCCGAGTCCACCGTGGTGGACCACATCCAGCGGCAGACCCTCGTCATGAACTACCACCAGTGCACAAGTTCCAAGTGCAGCGACTACGAATGGAAGAGCATGGCCTTCACCTCCGACGCCATGGTTCCCCAGGATAAGGACGTCGCCATCACCTGCGGGAGCTGGGGCGGATCGGGCACGGACACGGGTTCCTCCACCGACCCCGCCGACATGGCCACCTTGAGAAAGTACTGGTCCCTCGTGGGCGTGGTGCTGGGTTCGCCTCCCTTCGCCGTGAACGGGCTCGACGACTACGAGATCGAGAACATCTCCAACGTTCAGTACGGGCAGGACCAGGGCGTTCAGGTCCAACAAGCGCAGGAGTGGGAGAACTCGGTGCTGTTCTCCGCGGGACTCCAGGTGCACGCGGGATTCTTCGACGGGCTCCTGAAGATCGAGGACCAGCTCGACCTGGGATACAAGCACGCGTGGCAGAGCGCCCACGAGGACACGTCCTCGTCTTCCATCGGGTTCGATATCGAGATGGGCACCGTGGCGTCCAATCCCAACAACCTGGAGGACCTGGGGCGCTTCGGCTGGGCCATCTTCAACGTCCCTACGGTCATCGTGCAGGACTACGCGCTCTACGCTTACGACTACAGCGTCCAGACCATGTCCGGCACGTACCTGAACCAGGACCTGCACTCCACGCAGGTCCTCCCGGACGGGCTCTCGGTCCTGCCTTTCTCCTTCGAGCTGGAGAATCCCGGGGGACCCAACGACGAGGTTCCGGGCCTCCTGGCCGGCATGGGCCCCTTCCCAAAATCCACGGACCTGGACCAGTGGACGGCGACCTGGGAATCCGCGGGCGGAGGCCCATGGACAACCGTCCTGGGCACGGGCGGGAATCTTGAGCCCAAGGTCAATCCTGTCAAATTTTCGCAAGGCCAGAACGTAAGCGTTACCTTCTCGAAAGACAGCGAAACGGTGGATTCCAGCGGCCAGACCACCAGCGTGGACATTTCCGACGAGCTGGGCATGGAGGTCGGGACGAAGCTGAGAGGCTTTAAGGTCGACCTCAAGGCGGGCTACGAGGGCCAGTTCTCGACCAAGGTGACGAACTCCACGTCCTTCTCGTCGGAGGTGACCGCCGGCCTCGGGATGAAGCCCTGCGAGAGCCCCGGTCCCGGGTGCGTGAGCTCCCTTACCGTTCAACCCTTCTGGCTCCAGGCCACGGACGTCACCGCGCCCTGGATTCCCACCGGCTATAACCAGCAGCTTCCCTGGTGCATGGCTTGGCAGGTCACGGCAAGCACCCTGGACGAGGGCGAACAGTCGGGCCTGTGCAGCGCCCCGGCCCGCATTTCCGGGAAAGCCGTGGGCGGCGCGGGCGCCGCGCGCGAGGAGGGAGGCGCCCTCGAAGCCGCCGCCGCGGGGGGCCGGTACACGATCGAGGGAGGACGCCTGGCGTGGCTGGATTCGGACGGCGTGGAGACGCCCATCCCCCTCACGGCGGACGGGTTCGATCCCGCCTCCGGCGCCAGCGTCTCCATCAACCGGCACGCGTGGTCCTCGGCGCAGGCCGAAGGAAAATGGAGCCGTCAGGGCCAAGTGTGGATCTTCAAGACCAAGGCTTCCGCCCACAGCGAGGTGGCCACGCTGAAGCTGGACTTCGCGGGCCGCACGTGGGATTTCGACCTGTCCAAGACCGATCTCTCCACTCCGTTCAGGGCAGCCGAGAGCCGCGCCCACCTGAAGCTCAATGTGAACGGGCGCTACACCTTCTACTGCGACGTACAGCCGCAGGTGCAGGTTCGCTGGGACTTCAACCGGGCGGCGAACCGGGCCGGCGCCATGGACGTCTTCCACTACAGCGGCACGTACGACGCCTCCACCGGAGAGGGCTCCCTCCTGCTCAAGGGAGACCTTCCCCAGTCACTGGACACGTTCGGCGACGTGGCCTTCGAGGTGAACGGACACCGCTTCGACGTCCCGCTTTTGGCGCACAAGGACTTCCAGTGGGCCTTCGACGGCCGGAAGGTCCTCCAGTACGACAAGGAGGGCACGCACGTCACGGTGGATTTCAAGGAGAAGACGTGGAAGGCCGAGTTCAAGCACGCCGCGTTCCAACGCCTCGCCGCGCCCCGGTGGGGATCGGCGCGCATCCGGATCCTCGTGGGCGGCGCGCCGTGGTTCAGCGAGGAGCTGCCCGTGACTGACTACACCACGAAGATGAAGTTCAATAGCTGAACCCGCGGACCACGGGCTCCAATAGCGCAAGGAAGGGCGGCGCCGTGCCGCCCTTCCCTTTTATAGTCAGGGGATGGCGTCGTCTACTCCAGCTCCACTTTTCCCCGGAGGCGCTTCTGGGCGCCGCGCTTGGTTTTGCTTTCCACGCGGCGGATCTTGGAGCCGAGGGTGGGGCGCGTCGCGGTGCGCTTCTTGGGCGGCGTCGCGGCGCGAAGGAGGAGGGCCGCCAGCCGCGCCATGGCGTCTTCGCGGTTCTGCTCCTGGCTGCGCTGGCGCTGGGCCTTGATGACCACCACCCCGTCCTTGGTGATCCGCTTGTCCCGAAGCCCCAGCAGGCGCTCTTTCCATTCCGGGGGCAGGGAGGAGGCCCGGATGTCGAACCGGAGCTGCACCGCCGTGGAGACCTTGTTCACGTTCTGCCCCCCAGGCCCCTGCGCGCGCACCGCCTGCAGGTCGATCTCGCCGTCTGGAATCGAAAGGTCATCCGTGAGTTTCAGCATGGCCGTCCTCGGTCTTGTGTCCGCGGAATGATGTCAGGGCGCCTCGCCGGGGATCGGCTCCTGGCTGAGAAGACTCATGGCGCGCTCCATGGCCGGGCCGTGCATGCGGAGCTTCGAGAGGGCGTAGGCCTCTGGGTGCAGGGACCCAAGGCGGAGGGCCGCCTGCGCCGCGTGGGCCACCACGTCTCCGGCGCCGTCCACGCATCCGTCGAAGAAGCCCGCGGAGACCGCCTCGCTGGGCGAGAAGGGCTTTCCGTGCAGGAGAACCTCCACGCGCCGGCGCGGCGGAATGGCGGGCTGAGTGATGGCGAGGACCCACGAGGGCAGCGCGATTCCGATGTGGACCTCGTTCATCTGGAGGCGAAAGTCCCCGTCCAGGGCGAACCGGAGGTCGCAGGCCAGGGCGAGGATGAGCCCGCCCGCGATGGCGTGGCCGGTGCAGGCGGCCACCGTGGGAACGGGAAAGAGGAAGACGCGGGCCATGGTTGCGGCGAAGTCCAGGTGGAGGGCGTGAAGGGCCTGGGGGTCCAGGGCAGGCAGCGTCTTGACGTTCAATCCCCCGCTGAAAAAGCCCGTTCTTCCTGCCACTACGAGGGCCTTCGGCCCGTCCGCTTTCGCGGCGTCGAGCGCGCGGTTCAGGGCCGAGAAGAAGGCCCTGTCCATGGCATTGGCCTTGCCGTCGTCCATGTGCAGGTAGCCCAGTTCGCCGCGCCGCTCGTACCGGATCGTTTCCATCGCTGCCTCCTCCGTGACGTGGAACGGCCGTCCCTGCCATCCATACTACTACTTCGGAAGCCCCCGGGCGTGCGGGGTGCTCGTGAGTAGGGGAGCAGAGCGAGGATCTGCCGCTATAAGAGCCGCCCTCAGGCGGCGAAGCTTCCCGTAGCGGCCGATCGCCGATCGGCCGAACACCATCGGTTCCGCAACCGCGCTCCCGGCCCGCCGGCGCCAGCCCTGCGATCCTCGTTCGCGGGCCCCTGCCGCATGGGGCAGGCCGCTGCAAAATGCCCTCAATCGCCCTCAAATCCCAAATCCCAAATGGTTGTCCTTCCGCTTTCCAAATTCCAAATTCCGAGCAGGCCCCGACGATCCGCCTAGACAAACGCGCTCTTCATCCGTTCATACCTGTGTGGTCACATTTTAGGAAGGCGCGTGACTCGGCCAGTGAGGCCAAGCGCGGCCCGGAGATCTATTGCTGAGGAGGAACAGGATGACGGGGAATTGGCGAGGGATAAAATCGGCTGCAAAGCTGACCTTTGCGGCGCTGACGATCCTGTTTGTGCCGGTACTTTCTTGGGCCGGAACCAATACCTGGACGAGCAGCGGGCCGTCCGGAGGCGCGATAACGGCATTGGCCATACGCCCATCGGCCCCAGGAACGATCTACGCGGGGACATCGGGAGGCGGGGTGTTCAAGAGCACCGACGGAGGCGCCCAATGGATGGGCTCCAGTTCGGGCATGACCGATCTGAGCATCTCCGCTCTGGTCCTGGACCCTCAGTCAACAGTCGCTCTTTATGCGGGCACCGCAGGCGGGGTTTTCAAGAGCACCGACGCCGGTTCTTCATGGACCGCCGTCAATGCGGGCTTACCCAATTTAAGCGTTCTATGCCTGGCCATCGATCCGCACGCGCCCGCCACCCTCTACGCGGGAACCGGGGAGGGCGTCTTCAAGAGCACGAACGGAGGCTCCCTCTGGAGCGATGCCAGCGCTGGCCTGACGGACCCGTTCGTCAAAATGCTGGCCATTGACCCCTCGGCGCCCACGACGCTCTATGCAGGAACCTTCTACGGCGGGGTGTTCAAGAGCCCGGACGGAGGCGTGACCTGGAGCGCCATTAACGACGGTTTGCCGCAGGATTCTATCTCCGCCCTTGCCATTGATCCTTCCATGCCCATGGCCCTCTACGCCGGGACCAACAACCATGGAGTCTTCAAGAGCATCGACGGGGGAACGCACTGGTCCGCCTCCAGTACGGGCCTTGCCGATCTTCACATTTCGGTGCTGGCCGTCAGTCCTTCCTCACCCTTGGTCGTCTATGCAGGATCATACTCAAACGGTGTATCAAAGAGCACCGACGGAGGGTTGAGCTGGACCGAGATCAACTCGGGCCTGCTCAGCCTCAAGCTTCTCGCCTTGGTCGTTGATCCATCCACGCCGTCCAAACTCTTCGCGGGCACCGGCGGCGCCGGCATCTTCAGTAGCGCTAACGGCGGAGCCCACTGGAGCGCTAACAACACTGGGTTGAACGCGGCAGTTGTTTACGCCTTGGCGACGGATCCTTCGGCCGCCGGCACCGCCTATGCGGGGGCCAGCGGTGCAGGAATATTCAAGAGCACCGACGGGGGATCGTCCTGGGCGTCCATCAACTCGGGATTGGGAGATCTGACCATACTGTCCCTTGCCATCGATCCTCTCACGCCGTCCACGCTTTACGCGGGAACCTATGACAGCGGGATCTTTAAGAGCCTCGACGGAGGAGCGAACTGGACCGCCATCCATTCGGGCCTGACTCACATGGAAGTTCACTCTTTGTCCATTGATCCCGTCACCCCTTCCACGCTCTATGCGGGAGCCTGGGCGGGTGGAGTGTTCAAGAGCTCTGATGGGGGTTCAACGTGGACAGCCGTCAATGCGGGCCTGAGTAATCTCAATGTGACGGCGTTGGCGGTCGATCCGCAGGTGCCGGCAACGATCTATGCCGGGACCTCCGGAGGCGGCGTTTTCAAAAGCGTGGACGGGGGTGCTACGTGGAACGCAAGCTCGCCCGCGCCGATCACCTCACCGGTGGTTGACGTGATTCTCGACCCGAGGGCGCCAACCACGCTCTATGCCGGGACGGCGGACCAGGGCGTGTTCAAGAGCCTCGACGGGGGTTCAACGTGGACATCGAGCACTTCAGGCTTGACCGACCCGAGAGTCAGCGCGCTTGTGATCAACCCCTTGGCCCCAGACGTTCTCTACGTGGGAGGTGCCACCGGGCTCTTCAAGAGCACCGATGCCGGCGGCCACTGGGCCGCCATGGACATGGGACCGGCAAGATTCACGATGACGGCCCTCGCCATGGATGCCTTCGTGCCCAACACGCTATACGCTGGAACCTTCGGCGGGGGTGTCTACAGCATCACCTCCGTCCCGGTCATCACGCGCATAAAGAAAATGACCGACCCGTTCAAACTCGTGGTAAGCGGCGACAATCTCCAGGCCGGCATTCAGGTTTTCATCGGCGGGGCGCCATGGACTGACCTGGCATGGAAAACGTCCGGCAAGCTTCAGATCAAGGGTGGCGGGACACTGAAAGTTCTCTTCCCCAAGGGAACGCAGGTGCCGATCCGGTTCCTGAACCCCGACGGCGGAGAGACGACTGTCACCTACCAAAGGTAATACGTCCGGCAAGTTTGCCGCGGGGCAGGGGACGGGCCTCTGCCCCGCGGCGGTGCTAGCGGCCTACGCCGTGGCCTCCTGGGAGGGGGCGAGAGCGACCGCCTTCACGGCGGGGACGGCCTTCACCCTTGCCTTGCGGGCGGGCTTGAAGTAGGAATCAGCCTTCTTGGATCCTGGTAGAACATCTGCATGAGGGTCCGGTGATCGAGCTTGTCCATCAGCACGCCCGCGCGCTGGGCCTGCGATTCGAGGGACCCGCGCAGGAGCGCCGTCAGCCCGTCGGGGAAGTAGGTCTTGAAGATAGGCGACTTGCGGTCGTTGTGGGTCTTGGTGACCAGGGTGCCGAGGAAAGCGCGAAGCCCCTGCGCCAGCGCCGCGCCGGCCTTTGGCCTCCTCGCAAGGACGCCCCCCTCCTGTGGTATCGTAGTTCCACACAGGGGGGCCTTTTGAGCCAGCTTCTGATCCAGCAATACCTGAACAACTTACAGGATCTGCGCAAGGTGTCGGGCACGAACCGCGAATCGGTGGTGCGCGAAGCCTTCAAGGATCTCCTCAAGGGCTACGGCCGCCAGCACGACCTAGTCTTCGTCCCCGAATACGAGATCGAAACGCCCGCCAAGGAGCGCCGGTACGTGGACGGGGCGCTGCTGCACGAATTGCGCGTCCCCGTCGGCTACTGGGAAGCCAAGGACTATTGGGATAAACTGTAGCCTTAACTTGGGGAGGTTTATGTGAGCATTAACTTTCTGCCGTCTGCCATCCGGGCGAAATATGAGGTTCATGAGTGGAAACACGCATGCGCCATCTTAAGGAATGACTTTTCTTCGGAATGGCAAGACATCTTGGATGCGCTTCAGAACTTCACGCTAAGGAAATCATCCATATCGGAGAAGGGTGGTGGCCTTTCTCCCATTTCCAAGGAATTCAATGCTGCGTTTGCGGGTCGGGGTTGGGTTGAGAAGGGATTTGACACAAGCGTTGTCGTCGATGAGAACGAAATGAAATCCCCTACGCATAAGATTGATTGTTATAAGAACAGAATTGCGTTGGAGATAGAGTGGAACAACAAGGACCCATTCTTCGATCGGGACCTAAACAACTTCCGGCTCCTCTTTGATCTCCGCGCTATCAGCGTTGGGATTATCATTACTCGGTGCGATGATCTTCAGGAGATTTTTAACGATCTTGGGAAGGGAAGCTCCTATGGCCCTTCAACGACGCACATGTCCAAACTCCTACCCAGGCTCGAAGGCGGCGGAGGAGGCGGGTGCCCGATCCTTGTGTTTGGTATCACCAAGTCCCTTTATGCAGCGGGAGAGTAGGATGTCTTTAGGAGCAGCTGAAAGTGAAGCCGTCTTCGAGGTCCTCACAAAGGATCATCAGCTGTTCGGCACAATCCTGGCCGATCCTCCATGGCGCTTTTCAAACCGAACAGGAAAAATGGCTCCTGAGCATAAGCGGCTCGCGCGATATACCACAATGTCTCAACAGGAAATCCTTGAATTGCCGGTGGCGAAACTTGCGCTGCCTCAGAGCCATTTATATCTTTGGGTTCCCAACGCTCTAGTGCAGGATGGCCTGGAAGTGATGAAGAGATGGGGGTTTGAGTACAAGACCAACTTGATTTGGTTTAAAATCCGAAAAGACGGCGGACCAGATGGGCGTGGCGTTGGCTTCTATTTTCGAAACGTAACGGAGCTTGTACTCTTTGGCACTCGGGGGCATCTCCGAACGGCCGCCCCGGGCCGCAGGCAAGTGAACATTCTTCAGACTCAAAAGCGGGAGCACTCCCGCAAGCCTGACGAGATTTATGACCTGGTCGAGCAATGCAGTCCGGGACCATACTTGGAGTTGTTTGCCAGGCACCATCGGTCGGGATGGATCCAGTGGGGAAATGAAATGGGGGAAGGGAGCTCAGTGGGCCCCCCACATTACGCGGCCGCAAGGCAGGCCGCTCTTCCCCTTCAAGAAAGACCGGGCAAGTACAAGAAGCATGGGAGCTGATCCCTTCGTCCCCAAAGGGAAGGCCCCCCGTGGCCTCCCGCCGGTGTTGCCGCACGATGGACGTGAGGGCACGGAGGCCCTCCCCTACAACACATCGAACCACCTCAAGGGTGCCGACACCGCCGATGGTTCCGTAGGGGAGGCCCACCGCGGCCTCCCGCCGGTGTTGCCGCACGATGCACGGGAGGGCACGGAGGCCCTCCCCTACAACACATCAAACCACCTCAAGGGTGCCGACACCGCCGATGGTTCCGTAGGGGAGGCCCACCGCGGCCTCCCG
>JAKBES010000120.1 GCA_021833665.1 Acidobacteriota bacterium | reverse complement strand
CCCAACCACCCACACCCAGGCGCAACCATGGAGAACCACAACCATGATCCGCTCTTGACACGGCCGGCCTCTTCATAGAAGACGCTAGACGCGAGACGCGAGACGCGAGACGCTAGACGCTAGACGCGAGACGCCAAAACCCTCAACCCTCAACCCTCAACTTTCAACTCTCAACTCTCAACCCTCAACTTTCAACTCTCAACTCTCAACCCTTAACTCTCCACGCCTACTTCATCGCCCAAATGGCGACGCGCAGATGTCCCGCGAGGTCGCGGACTCCCTCGCGCCACGCCAAGGCCGGATGGATGCGGCGGAGGGCAGAGGCACGGCGTGCTTGGGCCGTTCCCAGCTCGCAGAGGAGGAAGCCCCCGGGGCGAAGGGCCTCCGAGGCCCACCGCGCCAGAGCCCGGTACGGTCCCAGGGCGTGATCCTCGCACCGCAGGGCCGCCGGGGGTTCGAAGTCGCGGACCTCGGGTTCCAGCTCCTCCCACTCCTGGTCGGTGATGTAGGGCGGGTTGCTTAGGACGGCGTGGAGATTCCGGAGAGGCGGGGCGTGCTCCAGATCGCCACGGAGAAGAAGGACGTTGGCGCACGCGGCCAGGTTCAGCGCCGACCACCGCAGGGCCTGCGCTTCCCGCTCGATTCCCGCCAGGCGGGCGTCGGGGCGATGGGTGGCCAGGGCCAGGAGGACGCACCCCGAACCCGTGCCCACCTCGCAGAGCGCCGGAGCCTCCGTGTCACGAAGTAGCCTCAGCGCTGATTCCACCAGGTGCTCGGTTTCGGGCCTGGGAATGAGGCATCCAGGGCCGACGCGCACCGGCAGGCCCCAGAACTCTTGAAACCCCAGGATGTATTGAAGGGGTTCGCGCCGGAGGCGCCGCCCCAGCATCCCTTCGGCCTTGGCGAGCTCGATGGACGTCAAGGTGCGCTCGGGGTGGGCCAGGACGCCTCCCTTGTCTTCTCCTAAAGCACCGGCAAGGAGGAGCGTCGCGTCCCGCCGGGGCGTTTCAACGCCCGCACCGTGCAACTTCAAGGCCGCTCGATCCAGCCAGCCTCCGGCTCCTTCGGTGTCTCCCCTCACCTGATCACCCTATCACCCGGGCCCAGCCTCACGGGCTCCCCGCCTCCACGAGTTCTATGCCGAGGATGGCCGCCGCGTCGAAGATCCGTTCGTCCCTGTAGAACTCGCCGAAGACGATGCGCTGGATGCCGCCCGATGCGAGGAGCTTGAAGCAGGTCCAGCACGGGGATGCCGTGATGTACGCGGTGCAGCCGTCCGTGCGCACGCCGTGTTTGGCCGCCTGCACGATGGCGTTGGCCTCGGCGTGGCTCGTGCGTTCGCAGTGGCCGTTCACCATCATGTGGCCCACGTCGTCGCAGTGGGGCAGGCCCGCCACGGAACCGTTGTACCCGGTGGCGATGATGTACTTGTCCTTCACCAGAACGCAGCCCACGTGCTTGCGGTCGCACGTGGCACGGCTGGCGACCTCGCGAGCGATGCCCATGAAGTAGTCGTCCCAGGATTTTCTCATGCTGCCTCCGTGTTCCAGGGATGGTAACATAGAGAGAAAGGGAGCAGGGAGCGGGGAGCGGGGAGCGGGGGAGCAGAACGCGCCGGCGCGTCGAAATGAATCCCGAATCCCCTGATCACCCGAGAGGAGCGGAGCAACCCCGATCATGTACACCGACGTTCACTGCCACCTCCTCCCCGGCGTCGACGACGGGGTGAAAACCTGGGAGGACTCTCTGGCGTGCCTGAAGATGGCGCGCGAGGAAAAGGTCTCCTCCGTCCTCGTCACGCCGCACATCTGGCCGGGCAAGTACCCCAACACGCCCGAAGGCTTGTTGGCGGTCTTTGAGCCTTGGCGGGACAGGGCCCGGGATCTGGGTCTGGACCTGCACCTGGGGAGCGAGGTCTACTTTCTGGGGCACCTGGCCGAGCACTGGGCCAGCGGGACCTACCGCGCCATGGGTGATGCGGCCCGCTATCTCCTGGTGGAGCTGCCCCTCCTCGTGATGCCCCAGGGCGTGGCCCAGGGCTTTTACGAGCTCCGGCTGAAGGGTGTGGAGCCCGTCCTGGCCCACCCGGAGCGTTATCCCTATGTGGCCAAGGACCCGAGCCGCCTTGAGCCCCTCGCCTCGGCGGGAGTCGCCTTCCAGCTCACGACGCACAGCGTGGCGGGCCTCTTTGGGGGAGGCATCCAGAAGGCCGCCTTCGACCTGATGGAGCGCGGCTGGGTGCACGTGCTGGCGTCGGACTCTCATTCCCCCGTGAACCGGGCTCCCATGTTCCGCCAGGCCGTCCGCGTCGTGGCCAACCGGTATGGTACCGAGGCGGCCCGGCGGCTCTGCGTGGACAACCCCCGCCGAATCCTCGCCGGCGAGCCCCTCCTTCCGGTTCTGTGCGAGCGGCCTCAGCGCCGGTTCTGGTCATGAAGCGTGACGTCCTCGGTTTGTTCGCCAGCCGGCCTTCGGCGTGGTTTACCAGGAGCCAGATCGCGGCCGAGCTGGGGCTGGCGCCGCGGGAGCGCAGAAAGCTGGAGGGCGCTCTCGATGAGCTCCTGCGATCGGGGGAGCTGGAGATGGTCCACCGAAAGTATCGTCTTCCGCGGGGCGGTGGCACCGTGGTGGGGGAGTTCCACGCCACCCGGGGCGGTTTCGGGTTCATCACTCCCGAGTCCGGGCCTTTCACCCAGGATCTCTTCGTGCCAGCCCGGGACACCCTGGGGGCTTTCGAGGGCGACCGGGTCTCGGCCATCTTGGGATCCAGGCGTGCCGGTGTCTCTCCTGAAGCCAAGGTGGTCAAGGTGCTGTCCAGGTCCGAGCGGCCCGTGGTAGGCATCGTGCAGGGCGGGTATCTCCTGCCTTCGGGGGCGTCTTTGCCGCCCGTCGCCCTATCGGGATTCGCCCTCAAGGACGGCCAGATGGCGTGCGCCTACCTGGACCCCGGCGAAGGCCCGCCTCGGGCTCGCCGCGTGGAGGCTCTGGGGGCCCTGGACGACCCCCGGACGCCCATCCGGGCCGCCGAAGTCCGGTACGCCCTGGAGACGTCCTTTCCGCCCGCCGTGGAGGCCGAAGCCGCGGCGCTTGGACAGGAGCCTTCCGCGGCGGATCTGGAGGGCCGCGTGGATTTTCGCGGCCTGCCCACCCTCACCATCGATCCCGAGGACGCCAAGGACTTCGACGACGCCCTCTCCCTGAAACCTGAGGCGAAAGGGTTCCGCCTGTGGGTCCACATCGCGGACGTGAGCCACTACGTGAGGCCTGACACGGCCATGGATCAGGAGGCGCGCCGGAGAGGGAACACGACCTACCTTCCCGGCATCGCGTACCCCATGTTGCCCCACGCCCTCTCCAGCAGCCTTTGCTCCCTCGTCCCGGAGAGGGACCGGCTCACCTTCACGGTGGAGATGGCCGTGGACGGAAAGGGCCGCGTGCGGGAGGCGCATTATCACCGGGGCGTCATCCGGTCCATGGCCCGCCTCTCCTACGAGCAGGCCCAAGCCATCCTGGAAGGGCGGGAGGGCGTGGCGCCCGGCGTGGAAGCCCTCTTGCGGCACGGCCTGGCCCTCCAAAAGATCCTCTTCGCCCGCCGGCTCTCCCTGGGCACCTTAGACCTGGACCTGCCGGAAGCGGACCTCCGCTTCGGCCTGACGGGCAAGGTGGAGGAGGTCCTCCCCACGTCGCGGCTGGACAGCCACCGCATCGTGGAGGAGGCCATGCTGGCGGCCAACGAAACGGTGGCGAGGGAGCTGGTCCGCCGGGACGTTCCGGCGCTCTTCCGCGTCCACGATGATCCGAATCCGCTCAAACTGGAGGCCCTCAGGCCCTTGCTCAACGCGCTCGGGCTGGGTGCCGCGAGCCGGGGCGACCTCTCGGATCCTTTCGCCCTCCAGAAACTGCTCCAGGCCACGGAAGGGCACAAGGCGAGCAAGCTCGTGGCCTACCTGGTCCTGCGCGCTATGGCCCAGGCGCGCTACAGCGCGGTTCAGAGCCGGCATTACGGACTCGGCTTCGAGGTCTACACCCATTTCACCTCGCCCATCCGGAGGTATCCCGACCTGGTGGTCCACCGTCGTCTGGCGGCGGCCCTGGGGACGGCGGAAGGCCCGCCCCCTGATCTTGAGAAGATCGCCGAGCACTGCTCCCGCACGGAGCGGGTGGCCGATTTGGCGGAGCGGGAGGTCATGTCCTGGTACCAGATGGCTTTTCTGGCGGGACATCTGGGAGACACGTTCGAGGCCATGGTCCTGGGGTTTACCAAGTTCGGGGCGCGGGTGGAGCTGGTGGACCACCTCATCGAGGGGATGTGCCCCTTCCACGCCATGGAAAACGACTACATCACCGTGAACGCGGACGGCCTGGCCGCCAAAGGCCGCTACTCCGGCGCCGTGATGAGAGTGGGGGACCTCCTCCGGGTGATCCTCGCCCGCGTAGACCGCCTCGCCGGCGAAGCCCAGTTCGTGCCGGAAGGATGGCCCTCGGACGAGACGGACCGCCGCGCCAGCGGGCCCAGGGGCCAGCGGCAGAAAAGGCCGCGCCGCTGACCGTCGACACCTCCTCAGTATCCACTCGCTCCTTTCCCCGCGGGCTCGCTGGCCCGTTGGTCCGTCGGCCCGATCCTTTCTTGGGCTATACTGTCTTCCAGCAACCAAGGGGGCCATCATGCGAATCAGGGCCGTGAAAATCCACACCCACCGGGAGATCATCCTTTTCCTGAGGAAAGATTGCGAGTTTTGCAGGGCACAGCTTGCGCCCTCCATGGAAAAGCTGGAGGTGGTCCACGGGGACCGCACCCTCGTGGGCACGCTGGACACGGTGGACACGAACTACCTGGAACCGGGCGAGGTCGGGCTCAGCGAGTACGCCTTCGACGTGTTCGGCCTTCCCGAGGGGACGGAGGTGGAGATCCACCACCCGGAGCCCGTTCGCTCGGTGGAGCTCATCCGCAAGAAGATCCAGGGCGAGGTGCTCGGCGAGGAAGACTACAGGCACATCATTCGGGACATCGTGGAACACCGCTACTCACGGGTCGAACTCACGGCGTTCGTGGTGGCATGCGCCCAGGCCGCCATGGAGCGCGACGAGATCCTTTTTCTGGCGCGGGCTATGGTGGAGCAGGGGGAGGTGATCTCCTGGGGCCGGGAGATGGTGGTGGACAAACACTGCATCGGCGGCGTTCCCGGCAACCGGACCACCATGGTGGTGATCCCCATCGTGGCGGCCTACGGCATGGCCATCCCCAAGACGTCCTCGCGGGCCATCACGTCGCCCTCGGGCACGGCGGATACCATGGAGGTGCTCTGCGACGTGAATTTGAGCCTGGACCGCATGCGGGCCATCGTGGAGAAGGAGAGCGGCTGCGTGGCGTGGGGCGGGGCCTTCGCGCTGTCGCCGGCGGACGACATCATCATCTCCGTGGAGCGTCCTCTCAACATTGACGCCTCGGGCCAGATGATCGCCTCGATCCTGAGCAAGAAAAAGGCCGCCGGGTCCACCCACGTCCTGGTGGACATCCCCGTGGGCCCCACGGCCAAGGTGGCCACCTACCGCCAGGCGTACCAGCTTCGCAAGCTCTTCGAATTCGTGGGCGAGCACATGGGTATGACCTTGGACGTGATCATCACGGACGGAACCCAGCCCGTGGGCCGGGGCATCGGGCCTGTGCTGGAGGCGCGGGACGTGATGCAGGTGCTTCGGAACGATCCGGCGGCGCCCAGGGATTTCATGGAGAAGAGTCTGGACCTGGCTGGGCGCGTCATCGACTTCCATCCCGCCGTGCGTGGGGGCTATGGCCGGTCCATCGCTGAGGAGATCTTGAAGTCGGGGCGGGCGCTGGACAAGATGGAGCGGATCGTGGAAGCTCAAGGGCCCAAGCCCGCCGCGGCCCCAGGTGCGCGCGTGCTGGAAGCCAAGGCCGCCAAGAGCGGCCGGCTTGCGTTCTTGGACAACTACAAGATCGCCAAGTGCGCCAAGCTCGCCGGGGCTCCCACCGACGTGGGCGCCGGCGTGGATCTGCTGAAGAAAGTGGGGGATTCCCTGGCCGAAGGCGAACCCGTCTTCCGCATCCACGCTGAGGAGGAGGCGGATCTCGGGTACGCATGGGATTACTGGCTCAGGCACCCGGAGACGGTGGGGGTAGAGTGAACGAGCCAACCAGGGAATGCTTGAGGCTAATCCCCCAAGGGGTGTCCATCCCATGAGCCACACTGAAGCCACGGCGGCCCAAATCCGCGACCTGAAGATCCAAGGTGCCAACGCCATCGCCAAGTCAGCTCTCCGCGCTCTGGCGGCGGACCTCAGCGAGGACCGGGCCGCGGACCGGGAGGCCCTGGCCCAAACCCTCATCCTGTCCCGCCCCAACGAGCCCATGCTCCGAAACCTGGTGCGCGCTTTCCTCGACGCGGGCGGAGAGGCGGACCACGAAGCCCTCGCCGAACGGTTCCTGGCACGGGTGGAACAGGAGGAGGCCGCTATTGCCTCCGCGGGGGCGGACCTCATTCAGCCGGGCATGCACGTCTTCACGCACTGCCACTCGTCCACGGCCACCGGGGTGCTGAAGGAGGCGCACCGCCGGGGAACGCCCTTCAAGGTCCTCAACACGGAAACCAGGCCCCGCTACCAAGGCAGGATCACCGCCGCGGAGCTGGCCCGGGTGGGGATTGAGGTGCTTCACATGGTGGACAGCGCCGCCAAGTATGCCCTGGACGGGGCCGACCTCTTTCTCTTCGGGGCCGATGCCATCCTCCCCAGCGGGTATCTCATCAACAAGGTGGGCACGGGCATCTTCTGCGTGGTGGCCAGCCGGTACGACGTGCCGGCCTACTGCGCCACGCACACGCTGAAGGTCGTTCGCGACCACTCGGACGAGGCGGTGGAACAGCGCCCCCCGGGCGAAGTCTGGCCCGACGCCCCCCCCGGGGTCTTGGTGTTCAACCCCGCTTTTGATAAAGTACACCTCAAGTACGTCACGACGTTTGTCACCGAGCGCGGGCTCATCAAGGACGTCTTGGAGGCGCCGCCGTGGCGGGCCTAGGGTCTGGGCGCCGCCCCCAAGGCGCCCCATGGGGAGGGACGACGCCATGGAACCGACCGCATACCCTTACATAGCCCTGGGCGAGGAAGCTCGGGAGGATGACCTTCTGTGCTCCTTCCGGGTGGAGCCCGCTCCAGGAATCTCCGTGGAACAAGCCTGCAACGCCCTGGCGGCCGAATCATCCATCGGCACCTGGACGGACGTGGGAACTCTGCCCGCGGGCCTCCGCGACCGTTTGAAGGCGCGGGTGTTTTCCATCGAGGGCCACATGGCGGTCATCGCCTACGGCGCAGAGCTCTTCGAGGGCGGGAACATGGCCCAGGTCTATTCATCGGTGGCGGGTAACATCTTTGGCATGAAGGACGTGGCCCGCCTGCGGCTGGAGGCCCTGCGCTTTCCGAAGGCACTCGTGGAGGCCTTTCCCGGCCCGGCCCTGGGCATTCCCGGCATCAGGACGGCCTTGGGCGTTCACGGCAGGCCCCTCGTGGGCACCATCGTCAAGCCCAAGATAGGGCTGGATCCCAAGGAACAGGCGGCGGTGGTCTACGAGGCCATGGCCGCGGGATGCGACGTGGTGAAAGACGACGAAAATCTCACCTCCCAGGCCTTTAACCCCTTCGAGGACCGCCTCAAGGCGTGCCTGGACGCGGCTAGGCGCGCGGAGGACGCCACGGGGTGCGCCAAAGGCTACATCCCCAACGTGACGGCGCCCACGGAGGTCATGCTCCGGAGGGCCGCGCAGGTGGCCCACCTGGGAGGCAAGTTCGCGATGGTGGACATGGTGACCGCCGGATGGTCCGCCGTCCAGAGCCTCCGAGGCGCCAGCTTGGGCCTCATCCTCCACGGGCACCGAGCCATGCACGCCGCCTTCACCCGGATGAGCGACCACGGCATCGCCATGCCGGTCCTGGCACGCTCCGCCAGGGTCTGCGGTTTAGACCAGCTCCACGTGGGGACAGCCGTGGGCAAAATGGCGGGAGGTGCGGCGGAGGTTCAGCGCTGCGCGAGCGCGCTCACCGGAACGCCCTCGGAAGAGGGTTCGGGGGTGTCGGGGCAGGAATGGGGCGGCACTCTTCCCTCCATGCCCATCGCCTCCGGAGGACTTCACCCGGGCCATGTGCCCGATCTGGTTCGCCTTTTTGGTACGGACGTCATCCTCCAGTTCGGCGGCGGCATCCACGGACACCCCGGCGGCACGGCCGCGGGGACCAGGGCCGCCCGTCAGGCGTTGGAAGCGGCCCTCTCCGGCGTCTCCCTTGCGCAGTTTGCCCGGGGTGCCGGCGAACTGGCGGCGGCCCTGAGCAAATGGAACGTGGAAGCATGAAGGTCCTCCTGATTACCCCCGATCCCGAGATCCGGCGATGGTTCACGCAGGGTCTCCCGAGGGCCTGGGGCTTGGAATGCATGGCCACGGCCGAGGACGCCATGGGGAGCATGGACGTGGTTCGTCCCGATCTCCTTGTGGCCGACCAAGTCCTCTCCGGCATGGGCGGCATCGCCTTCTTCCAGCTCCTCCACAGCCGGATGGCGCCTCCACCCGCCATGGTGCTGATCACTCCGGGTTCCATGAACGAGACGGCCCATGCGGCCGCCTTGGGGCTCAAGGTTCAGGAGATCCTCCACCGGCCCGTGGACGAGGAGGCGGTACAGCGGATCTACGCCCCATACCGCTTGGTAGACGGCCCCTTGAACATGTCCCTCCTGGAGTTTCTCGTGACCGGGTACACGGACATGTCCAACCGTCAGCTCGACTTGGTGGCGAGCGGCCACAAGCTCTCCCTCGTCTTCGGCGTCGGGTACCTCTGGGCCATCTGCCATCCCTTGTTCTGCGCCCGCTACCGCAGCGCCCTGGTGGGGGCCGGGTTCGCCCTCGAACCCCAGGGAGAGGACGACCTTCTGGACCAGGCTGCGGTGGAAGAACGCCTCGGGCCGTCGCCCCAGCTTTCCGCCCTGAAGATTCACACGGTCCTCTCGATCCTCGCCAGCATTCCGCTCCACCTCAACTTTCAGGCGCGCATCGCGGAGGTGATCATCCCCGAAGGCCTGATCCCCATGGACATCCCCTCCGTGGTCGTCCCCCTGGTGGAGCACGTCCCGGAGAGTGCCTTGGCCGTCCTGCGGACGCCGGGACTCAAGGTTCGCCGAGTCCAGGACGTGATCCCGGCGGATCTGCCGATCCTGCCCCATCAGGGGTACATCCTCTCCGTCTGCGAGAAGCCCACCATGGTGCAGGACTTGATCCAGATGGGAGCCGTCCCCGAGTCGCAGATTTTGTCCAGCCTCTATCTCCTCCTCCTGCTCGGCCTTCTTTGCACGGAGCCCGCCGTGGCTCCCCCCTTCCGGCTCTCGGGCCTGGAAGCGGCCATGGAAGACGAGATCCAGCGCGTCCGGCGGCAGACCGCGGCCCTGGAAGGGCTCGTCCGGAATTTTCAGCAGCCCGGCAGGAGCCCCTACGACATTCTTGGAATCCCCTCCACGGCCGACGCGATGCAGGCCATGGAGGCCTACAATCTTATGCAGGACAGGCTCTCTCCTCAGAAAATCCATCCTGAGGTCTTCCGCAGGCACCAGAAGGACATCATGTTGCTGAAAGCCAAACTGAGCGAGGCTTTCCTCCTCCTCCAGTCCTCCTACTTCGAGGACAAGAAGGAGGCTCAGGAAAGTCGGGGCACGGTGGCCGGACCAGGATCCATGACGCGTGCCCAGGCGGGGGCGGGAGACCAGAAGGCTCTGCAAAAGAAAGAAGCGGAGAAAATGGTAGCCATGGCCCGCGACCTCCTGGCGGAGGACAAGCACTTCGACGCCGGCCAATGCCTCAAACTGGCCATCCTCTATGATCCCCTTCTTGCCGATGCCCACCACCTCATGGGACGGGTGTACGTCCGCCTCAAGGACGCCAGGGCCAAGCACATGGCCGAGCGAAAGTTCCTGGATGCCCTGCAGCTCGATCCGAGGAACATCGAGATCCATCTGGATCTCACGGAACTCTATCTATCTCAAGGGCTTGTCGTCCGATCGCGGGCCTGTTTCAACCGAGCCCAGCGCATGGACCCGCGCCACCCCCGCGTGCTGGCTTTGAGGGAAACCGTCAAGCAGGCGGAAAAAAAATGAGAAGGTAGGAGGTCAGGACAGGAGGAAGAGAGGAAGGGAGGCCCGAGGCGGGGAGGGAGAGGTTGAGACTCAAAAATCCGGAAGCTGGGAGCGGGACATAGAAAGCCGTTCAACCAGCGCTCCGCGTTCGGCCTTC
>JAKBES010000119.1 GCA_021833665.1 Acidobacteriota bacterium | reverse complement strand
GGCTGGAGAAGTGCTACAAGGAATACTCCTTCATCTCCGACCGGAAGACCTCCAAGCTCTACAGCAACGTCTCGTTCCCTTACACGGTCACGAGAATCCGCAGCCTCCACGCCCGGATGGTGGACGGCATGCTCTCCCTTGACCCCCTTATACGGGTCGAAGCCGACGTGCAAGGAGATCCTGGGCTCATCACCCAGCAGGGCCTCGACATGACCCTATTCCAGGCCCAGGCCCTAGAGCAGATTGCCTCCCGCCAGTTCAAGCTCGGGACCCCCAAGAAAGACACCATGGCCTGCGGGTTGGACGCCATCACGTTCGGCCGCTGCATCGCCGAGCTGGGCTGGAGCTCGGTGGGAGATGAGGCCAACGGAGTGCCCGAGCGGGAGGGCGTCTGCTCCCCGAGGATCTCGCCGGCCCTGTTCATGGCCGATCCTCGCGCCCGGACCGTGCAAGAGGCCATTGTGACTCTGAAGATCATCCCCACCCACCGCGCCCTGGCCGACCAAATGGTGCGCAGCGGCCGCTGGGAGAAGGATGTCGCCGACGAGATTGTCGCCGACCTTGGCTACAACTGGACTACGGAGGCCTCCAGCCTGTTCCAGCGCCTCCGCGAGACCCGCAAGATGTACGACGCCACCCCGGTGGGCTGGACCGACACTGTGGAGGCGATGCTTCGCCTAGACCCCTTGAACACGGGGACGGCCCGGTTCTGGCGCGTCTGGTTCCTCCCCACGACGGGCAAGGTGCTGGGGATGCGGCCCAGCTCGTACAAGGGGGGCGAGCGCCGCCCCATCGTCGTGGGTTGCATCTGGCCCATTCCCGACAGCCTCTACGGCATGTCGATGGTTGAGTTGCTCTACCCCACGAGCCACCTCAAAAACGCGGTCATGAACCTTTGGCTCGACAACGCCAAGTGGGCGGCGAACATCCGGTTCCTGCTCAACAAGGCGGCCCGGATCGAGGAGGGCGAGCTCAAGATGTCCGTCCCCGGCGGGTTCATCCATGGTTACGATATCACCGAGTCCGGCATTCGACCGTTCCAGGCCACCTCCGTCGCGCCCGACCTACTCAACTTCCAGGGCCGGCTGGACCATGATGAAATGGAGGCCTCCGCTGTCAGCCCGATCACACTCGGGATGCGCGCCGCCTCGACGGCCACGGGTACCAGCGCCGTCCAAAATGAGTCGTACAGCAACATCGACATCCTCAGCGAATACTGGAAGGTCACCTTCCTCGATGAACTCGCGCAGGGCTACGTGGACCTGATACAGCAGTACCAGGACGAGGGAGAATCCGTCCACATCAGCACCCCCGACGGGGGGGACTTCCGCTCCATGGCTACCCGGAACGACCTCGGCGGCCGCTTCATTGCCACCTTCTCCGCCATGCAGGAGGCCGGGCAACGCAAGAGCATCGCCCAGCTCCTCATGACGCTCTCGGCCGTCATGGTCCAGGGCGGGGCCGTCCCCGTCACCGACATGGCAAAGCTCATCATGCAGTACTCCGGCCTCCCCGGCGACGACCTGGCTCGCATCACGTCGGTGCTCGATCGAGCAGCCGCCGCCCAGGCGGCCGCTTTGCAGGCGGCGGCTCAAGGTGGCGGCTCGGCTGGCCCTGGGGCGCCCCCTGGGGCACCCACCCCCCCTAGCCCAGGCGGCTACCAGGGCCAGCCCACCCCCAACCAGCCAGGGGTCCCAGCCCCCTCGTTCGGCCTATCCAGGCCGCAGATTCGGCCGGGGCCGGGCGGTGACTACCCGGCCGACATACCCGGGAGCATGGGATGAAGCGCCTGGATCGATACTTCACCGATTTTCTGAGCCAGATCCGGCACCGCCCAATGGAGATCGGGCCGGAGGCCCCGCCCCGGATCATCGAGATCGTGAACGCCAGAGCCAATGTTGCCGCCGGGGAGAAGGCGGCCGCATGGCTCAAGCATGAGTACACCGCCTACTTCATGGCCTTCCTCGACGATCAGGCCGAGGCACTCCATGACCGCCTCATTCAAGGCGATGTCTCCGGGGAGGCCTACCGAGAGGCCTTCAAGATCCTGGAGCGAGTTAAAAGCCAAGCCCGGACGATAGTCGCCGCGGGGGAGGCATCCCAAGGGCTACTCCTGGAGTGGAGCAAGGATGGCACTATCGCCGAAGCGAATGCCTGGATTGCGGACCACCCAGGAGCAGTGAACGGAGGTGTGTGATGGTGGTAGACGCATTCGACGTCCTGGCATTGGCATTGGCCAAGACCGCACCGGAAGGATCGCCTGCTGGGGTTGCTCAGGCTGGGGCGGCGCCCCAGGCCGAGCCGCAGCCGCCGCAGGTGGGGAACCCGGCGGCGGCGGAGCCTGCCCAAGACCCAGGCGAGGCGGACGGGGCACAAGCCCCACAGCCGGAGGAGGGCGGCGAGCAGCTCTTCCTGGACGAGGCCGGCAAGATCGACTGGCGAGGCCTGGAGGGCAAGGACTTTTACCAGGCGCTCCCCGTCGAGGCGCAGGCCAGCCTCAAGGGCACCATCGCGGCATACCGGAAGGCGATGTCCGATCACAAGAGCGCCGCCGGGATCCGCCGTGACGCCGAGAACACTTTCCTCCGGGACCAGGTTGGTACGCTCCAGCAGCAGATGAGGGAGCTGATGGGACTCGTTGGGCGCACGGCGCCGACGACCCCCGGGCCCTCCCCTGCCGCGCCAGGCGCGCCCCCATCCCCGCTCTCTCCCACGCCGGGAGAGGACCCTGAGCTGACCAGGTTCAGGGAGAATCACCCGGCCTTCAAGGCCCTCTCCACGGACGAGTTCATGCCCCCCGCTGAGGCCATGAAACTCCAGACCCAGCTCATGTGGGACATCAGCCAGTTCGCCGCTCAGAAGCTCCAGGCCCCCCTGGCTGCCCAAGCTCAAGAGCAGGCAGGCCGCCAGGTGGTCGAGCAGGTCACCGAGCAGTTGAAGGGCGATCCGGCGCACCCGGTCCTATTCCGGGATGCGGCCAGGGCCTTCGACGAAGCCGTGAAGACCCAGCCCTGGCTGGCTGCCCAGGTGGACGCCATGGCGCGGGCGGGAGCCCCGCAGGAGAGGGTGGTGGAATTCATCTATCAGACGGGAATTCAAGCAAACCCAGAGCTCCTAGCGAAGGCGCAACCGAAATCTCCTCCCAAGCCGGCGCCCGGAAAACAGAACGCCTCGCCGGTGGGCGGTGCGGCGCCGGCCCCCAGCAAAACACCGGACACTTTCGCCTCGGAGTTCGTTGCCGCGTGCAAACGCGCCTAGAGGTGATCCATGGGTTACGCACTGGGACAGGTCGGGGTGGACGAATTTCTCAGCGATCCCCTGAACCTGCGGGTCCTCGACGTCGAGGAGCCGATCCTCATGAACTACCCCGACATCGCCCCCCTCATGCGGTTCACGCAGAGCGTGGGGCAGAGCCGAGACGTCACCGACGTGAAGTACTGGTGGCTGACGGACGAACAGGCCCCCCGAGAGGTGGTCATCGCGACGAACTTCGTCGGAGGCACCGACACCATGATCGAGGTGCCCGCCGGCAAGGGCCGCTTCTTCGACAAGCACATGGTCTTCCTGGCCAGCAACGGGGTTCAGTTCCGCGCCAACGGCGTCAACTACGGCGCCGGAACGGGCGGGGCGGACCAGATCGTGATCGACTGGAAGACCTCGGCCACAAAATCGCGCGTGGACCAGGCCACCACCATCACCACGTCGCACAACATGACCGCCGGCACCGGCCGCCTGTTCCTCATGGGCCAGTCCATGGGCGAAAAGAGCGACGTGGACCTGGGCTACACCGAAGACCCCGTCCCGATCTTCAACCTGATCCAGAACTTCTACGCCGCGGTCTCCCTCTCCACCACCGCCAACAGGGTCAAGACCTACGGCGGAAACCGGCGCGCCCAAGACCACCGCAAGCGCCAGATGGAGATCGCCCAGCAGATCGAGATGGCCTACTTCCTCGGCAAGCCCGCGTGGGACAGCCTCGCCACCGGCGAGGGCTCCGTCGGGATGCTGGGAGGCCTGAGGCAGTCCGTGGCCACCAACGGCCTGGCCCTGAGCGGCTGGAGCGCCTCCGCCACGCCGGAGCAGGACCTCATCGCGCTCATGCCCCAGATCCTCGAGTACACCACGCCCGAGAACGTGGCCTTCTTCGGCTCGGCGAAGTTCGTGGCGAAGATCGCCTCCTTCGGCCTGGGCAAGTTGCTCGTGCGCCCAGAGGACAAGACCTGGGGCTTCGCTCCGACGAAGTGGGTCAGCCCCTTCGGCGAGATCCCCATCCACAGGCATCGGTTCTTCGACAACTACAACGGTGGCCTCTTCTCCATGGTCGTCACGATGGGGGAGTGCAAGAAGGTCAATTTCCCCGACGGCGCCATCAAGATGATGCCGAACCGCCAGAACAACAGCCAGTACCAGCTTCTCCTGGACATCTACACCGGGCAGTACGGCTTCGAGTGGGGCCGGGAGAAGCGCCACAGCATCGTCAGTTGGACGTAAGTCCCTTCCCGCGAGAGGGGGGCGGCCGAGCCGCCCCCCGTCCCGCATGGAGCGAGACATGGCCTCATTCATCCACCCCCTCTACCAGAGGTTCACCGTAAAGCGGTGCGGCACGCCGCTGGATATCCAGTTCGAGGAAGGCCACTACGAGACCGAGGACCCGGCGGAGATCGAGATCCTTCGGGCGACCGGAGGGGTCTACGAGCCCGGGAACGAGAAGGTCAACTCCGCAAAGGATGCCCTGCGGGACCTGGAGGACCACCTGGAAGTGGAGACCTCGAAGGCGGATGACGGAAAGACGGTCATCCAGACCACGCCTGTTTTCACGAACAGGGCGGGAAGGCGGAAGGCGGCGGTAAGCCTGCCGTAGGGGCGGCCCATGACGCGGGACGAAATGATTGCGAGTCTCAACACTCGTTTCAGCCAGAACCTCGCCCGCATCGTGGGGAACGACACGGACGAGGTCCTCCGCATTCTCACCGAAGCGCAGCGGGAGGTGGCCGACGAAATGCGCACCGCCGTCGCCTGTGCGGAGCAGCCCTCCCTGGAGGGCGAGTTGGACTCGGCCGGGAACCCTGTCCCCAGGACCAGCCCGGCCAATGAGGTCGAGGACATCACCGCGACGACCGAGCCCAGCCTCCCGGAGTGCTACCACCCAGCCATCGTCGCCGGCGCCGAGATCGCCCTGCTCCGGCGGATGGGAGACGGGGCCCCGAAGGCGAAGCGGTTACCGGACCTCATGCTTTTGTACGAGCGGGCCCTATCTCGGGGCCACGTGATCCACGCGCGAGCGGTCGCCGCGGCCACGCCCAACCGGGTGGTGGACGGCTATTTCGGCACGGCCGGGATCTTCAAGGAGTTCTGACATGGCCATCCTTGGGTACACCTTTCTGGACGCCCTCCAGGCGGCGTGGGTTTTCCTGAATGGGCAGAAGTACGCCGAGACGGAGGTCGGGGCGGACGTCATCAAGACCTGCATCAACCGAGCCCAGGCCGAGGTACCAGCGAGCTTGGGGAGCCTCATGTTCGCCGGCGCGCTCTACAGCTCCTATACGTTCCCCGCCCTCGGGAGCGTGGACATCTTCGACATGAGCGCGGCCACAGATCCGGTCTTGGTCCCGTGCGCCGCCGAGGTGCAGGTCAACACGACCTCGGGGACCTGGGGCACGGCCGGGTTCGCTCTCCCCGAGAGAATCCTCGCCCTGGCCCGCACCGCCATCGGCAGCTCCCGCAATTTCAGCTACGGCTTCCTCGGCAAGAAGATGATGGTTCGACCGTACATCCCGGCGGGAGGTGCGGCCATCCTCCACTACCTGAAGGTGCCGACTACCCTGGTGCAGGATGCAGACCCGCTCACCTGCGACCCGAGGCTCTTCCGGTCCGTCTGCCTGTACGCGGCCTGGCTCGCCAGCCAGAAGATCCCGGGCATTCCGGCCGAGCGGATCGATACCCTCCAGAAGGACAGCATGCAGGAGCTCGGCCGCCTCGAATCCCTCATCGCGCAGGCCAAGGTGGAGGAGTACGTGCTGCGGACCGGCCGCGAAGAGGTGGGGTTGCCTGGAGGAGGGCAGTAGGTGGGTCAGAGAGCCCAGCTCCAGGCCTACAGCTTCCAGCGGGGCATCAACCGCCTCAGCTCCCAGCTAGAGCCCCCGGATGGGTACTGCCGGGACGCCTATAACGTCCTGCCCAGGATTCCAGGGGGTGTCCAGTGCGTGCGTGGCGACACGGTTCTCTCCGCGAACTTGGGAGGGGAGGTGACTGACCTCTTCTCCTATTACGACGCTGCCGGCGCGTGGCGGCTTATCGCTAGGGTGGCCGGAGCTGGGTACAAGTACTCGACGGACGGGGCCTCGTGGTCCTCACTGTCAGGCGCTCCGGCGCTGGGCTCCGGGGCGCACAGCATGGCGACCTTCCGGGGCCTGCTCGTCATGGCGGAGGAGGGCCAGACCATCGCCTTCTGGAGCGGTTCCGGCGCCGCGACGACAAGCCCGTCCTATCCCAAGGGCGGTCTGGCGGCGGAACTCTCCGGCCGCCTGTGCGTATGCGCCGAGCCGGTGGGCACCTCCTACGACGCGAGCGGGGCCCCCGCCTTCCCCGGCTTGCGGCTGCCATGCTACGGCCTCAAGCTCCCCATGACGGAGGCGAGCAAGCTCTGGGGAGGCACGGTCACCATCGCCGACGCCAGCTCGACGACCTCCCTCCTGACCGTGGTGACAGGCGCCTCCATCCCGGCCTGCACGGGGGCCACTCTCGTGGTCGGGTCCATGGCCTTCTCCATCACGGCCTCGACCGCGACGACGGTCACGGTCAGCAAGATCGATCAGAACCCAGCCCCCACCACCGGGGCGGTCTCGGCTCAGATTTACGACACGAGTGCGGTGCCCTTCCTCGTGGCCTACCCGAACCCGGCGGCGGGCATCGACCTGGGGCAGACCGCCCTTGCCGCCGACACGGGCGCTGTCAGCGTCCGCCTCTTCAATCGCTCGCCGATCACGGTGCGCCTGGTGGACGTGAGGGCCAAGGGCCAGGATTTCCGCATCGAGGAACTGCCGGTACTGCCCTACGAGATCCCTGCCCACGGCTCTGCCGTGTTCAAGGTGATCGGCTGCCCGACCGGCTACGGTACCGACAGCAATGGAACCATCAGCGGGTCCATTGTCGTGGAGCACGACCTCTTGACCCAGAGCACCCTCACCCTGCCCGTGACGCTCTCCTGCATCCGGAGCGGGGTGCTATTTAACCCGAGTTGCCTGGACTTCGGGGCATGGCTCGCCGGCCAGGCCCCCATCCTTCCGGTGGCCGTCAACAACCCCCTGACGGACACGGTCGCGATCAAGTTCGCCTCGGGTACGGCCACCCCCTTCAGCATCTCGGGCGCCCCCACGGCCTGGACGGAGGTGGCGGCCAGGAAGAGCCTCACCTACACCGTGGCCTACGCGCCAGCCGGAGCCGATGCGGCAGCCTTCGCGGCGTCTCGCGCTCAGATGGGTGTCCCCTCGCGCCTTCGCATGAGCCAGATCCAGGACCAGACCACGTGGGACTGGGATTACGATTGGCTCGACCTGAACCAGGGCGATTCCTACTACGGGAAGCCGACGGCCATCGTCAACTACGACGATGCTCTCGTCGCCTTCAAGGATAGTGAAATAGGTATCGTGCAGCGTTCCGGCGGCCCGCTCGGGTTCACGTACCAGCAGCTCACCCTGGGGAAGGGCGTGGGCGCCATGAGCGCGAAGGCCATCACGGCTGGGGAGGGAAGCCTGTGGTGGGTGGCGAAATCGGGGGCCTACCGCCTGTCCGCGCAGTCCGTGGACCCCATCGACCTGCCAATCTTCGACGTGATCCGGTCGGTGGCGGCGGCCGACTTCGGGAAGGTGTGCGCGGCCTTCTACGACGGCTATTTCCTCATGTCCGTGCCGATGACAGGGCTCGAAGTGGCCGAGGGCGTTTGGTGGTACCACGTCGCGTCCCAGGGGTGGTGGCGGACCGCCTCTCACACGCCGGCAGTGGCGGGTCTCACCTCAAAGCGGTGCTCCGCTATGGCGATCCGGAGGGGAGCGGCCGACAAGCCCGCCCTTTACGCGGCCAATGTAGTCGCGGCTGGGAGTACCACCTACCCCGTGGTTCTTCGGGATTCGGACACCGTGGCGTCCGGCCTACCCTTCTCTCTGACGCCCGGCTTCTACGCCGGAGGGAACCCTGGCATCAACAAGTGGGTTGAAGCCCTCTCCGTTGTGGCGGACGTGCCGGGGCATTTCTCCGACGGGTCCCTCCAAGTGCTCACGACGCATGGGGACACCGTCCTTGGCGTCGTGGAATCGCCCGCTAAGACCATCCTCGTCTGCGGCGTGGGTACCGTGGCGTCCGGCGTGCTTTCGGATCCCAACCTCAACCTGGTGGCCGGCCAACTCGCCGGGGCCACCATGGAGATAGCCGGCCTCACGTACACGATCAGCGGCAACACGGCCAATACCATCACCTACGGGGGCCCCCAGGCAGGGCCCTGGTCCTATCGTGTCACCGCCGCCGACGCGGCGGGCGTTGTCACCGTACCCATGTACCTGAAGGAATGTTACGGGGCGTCCTTCAGGATCACCCTAAGCGGCGCAAAGGTTGCCTCTACGCCCGGGAACCTTTACGGCCTCACGGTCCACCTCGTACCCATGTACCCATTTGGAGGCGAGCGTGGAAGAGTTCCGTAGCGGCCGAAGCGTCAGCCGGGGCAAGGGCATCGACGACAAGGAGCTGGACACCAGGCTCTCCCGTCTCGATGCGTTCGTCTCCCAACTCAGGGACGGCCTGGCCAAACTGGGCGGCCTGGTCCAAACCTCGGCTACCGGCTCCTCCACCACGGGAGGAGGCAAGGTCACCGCCCCGCCAGGCGCTCCCGACCTCGTGGATGAGACCACCTATCCCCCCGCGCCAGCCTTTGTCCACCACTGGCTTAGGGCCAACTATCCCGAATCGGACCCCTCCGGGTCCACTTCCTGGCCCCATATCGTCGTGCGGGCAACCCTGCCCGACGGCATCCTCCTGGAGAACGGGACCCACACCCTGACCCTTGGGGTCTGGAACGTCACGAGGGACACCGCGGGCCTCGACGCAGGCATTAGTGTCTCCAAGGCGCTCTCGACGGCGGACGTGGAGAAGGGGACTGTTGACTTCGTGCTGCCCACGGACAGCATCGCCTTCAGCGACAGCCTCTACATGGTCCTCATCGGGCTGGCCAACACGGCGGGGTTCAAAGAGACGGTCTACGGCTCCTCCGACCGCCCCATCGCCTCCGCCGGGTCCGGAGTGGAGGCGCCCGAGACACCGACGGTCTACAAACTGCACCAGCGCCCGCACCACACCAAGTACCAGCTCAAGATCCAGCGGCCGTGGGACAGCACCGACCCCTTCACGCAGGGCTGCAACCTCTATGACCACCTCGAGGTGTGGGAGAGCACGAACGCCAACGACGGCGCCACACCGGACAGTCAGCCTGCCGCCGATTGGCAGCAGGCCAAGGAGAAGAGTCTCAAGCGGCTCATCAAGCAGATCAAGCAGAAGGCCCCCACGAACCCGTCCAGCATTCCCATGAGCTTCGTGATCCAGCACAAGGCCACCGAGAACCTGCATTTGGCCTTTCGGATCTGGGACAGCACCGGCGGCTACTCGGCCTTCTCCACCTTCATCAACGGCACCCCTGGGGAGGACCCCGACGCCGCCCCAGGCTACATATTGGCGACCGCGGCCTACCTGCCCGGGGGCGCCAGCAACCCGCTCTCCAACGCCGCCACGGACCCGGGGAGCGGGTTCTGGAACGCCGACGACGACAACCCCAACACGGCGGCCCTCGAGGTGTCCGCCCGCATCCGGATCTATTTGACGGACACGGCCACGGGGACGGTGCCGGCACCTCACGCCTACAACCGCCACCTCTCCCTCGTGGTCAGGGAGCAACGCGCCAATGGCCGCATCATCCGCCACGCCCCCACGGTCAACGTGGAGAACGATACCGAGGCTGCGGGCAGCGAGACCTATGTGGATATGTGCTTCGTGCGGAAGTTCAGGCATGGCGCGGCCATCAAGATCAAGGAGGGGACTCTCTCCGGAGACGGCATCCACCACAAGGCCATCTTCTCGAGCCTCGACTTCTACGCGGGCGGCGGCCAGATCACCGCGCCCCAGCCTCCGGTCCTGGGCACGCCCACCCACACCAAAATGGCGACCATCGTTCCCATCACCCTGCCGAACGACACCACGGCGGGGCACCTTCAAATCTTCGTGGCCCCCACCGGGACGGCGCAGGAC
>JAKBES010000118.1 GCA_021833665.1 Acidobacteriota bacterium | reverse complement strand
CACCCAGGCGCCGGCAGATGTCCGCCGTCTTTGTCCCCGCCTCGTGCTCCTTCAGCGCGTGGATGATCTGCTCCTCGCTGAAACGGCTCTTTCTCATGGCTCCTCCTCTGTTGATTGAGGTGGATTCCACAGAATAGGCGGACTAATTTACGGGGAGAACGTCAGAAGAGGTGTCCGGTCGTGATGCCCGAAGGACCATTTGGGCACTTCATCGGTCACTAAGCGTTCTGGGAGGGCCTTCCACCCTTCGCGCATGGCCAATAGGGTGGGCCCAGGCACCGGATGCACTCTCTCAAATGCGCCTTTGGCCTCCAGTACGGCTGTCGGAACACCCAGCGCCATGTATGGCCTCAGTCCCCAGTGGTTGACGAAGGGTTTGGCCACCACGACCTTGTCGTCGGAGAACAGCACCTTAATGGTTCGCTGGAGGCATTGGCCATGGGCATCTGCCAATGCCAACGGGTCGAAATCATTGGTTCCATCTGGTCGCCGAAAATGGTCATCGGCGTCGAAGTGTCGGTAACCTTCCAGTCGGCTCGCCAAGGTGGATTTTCCGGCCCCGGGAAGGCCACGCAGGAGAATCAGGTCCGCGCTGCTGTGGGGCAAAGACTGATGGTTCGAGTCGTGCAACACGGATCATTCGCCTCGGAAATCATGGCCGGACCAGGTACTTCACCTGATTGAGGTGGGGGGACAGTCTTAATTTAGAGCTCGCACGGGGATCATCCGCCGAGGCATGGCTTGTGACCAGGGGAGCCGGTAGTGTCTGCATAGAGCCAAGGCCAACCCTGCATTTCTGCGACAAAACAACTGGCAATCTTCCTCGGTTCAATACAAGATCTCCCCATAATCAACGATTCGCCGAGGGAGTGCTGAAAACCAGTGGCAACCATAAAAAAAAGTGTAGACACGGAGCGCTGCCCCAGCGCCTCATGGCCTTTCTAAACGGGCTCCCCATGGAGACCTCCAAGGCCATCCAACCCGACTGCGTCGCCACACGCCTCACGCAACGATTCGGCACGGGGGGGATTTGACGACGTCGGGTTCGCAGATCTCCTCCTTCTTAACCTCAATCCGGAATTCGAGCGGCGTCCACCGGTCATGGTTGGACGAGGCTGCAGATTTGGATGAGGTACACCGGGTCCAGGGCACCATTTCCGGCATTCCCGAGCACTGGCTGATCTGGGCAGATCGGCAAAAGTCCGCCCGAGACTTGCGCGGCGAGCCCCTGACCGCTTCTCTGAGATACAAGGAGCAAACACTCCAGCAGGGCATCATTGCGCTCCAGGAGTGCAAATACATCTGCGACCTCGTTGAAAACGCACTCCGGCAGAGCCTGTCCATGCACATCAATGAACTTGGGATGCAGCAATCCTCCGCTCTCATCATCTCGGGCCGCTCGCGTCTGAGTCCCCAACCCGTCGACAACCTGGATGCCCTGGGTCGCATCACCTTCGGGGAGCTGACTGAGACCATCGGCAGGTACTGGAAGCGGTACCCCTCCCACCACCTAGGTTTCCGGCAGGCCGTTTGGGGGATCCCGGCATGCCGGCAGCTCCGGGTGTTCTCAAGAGATATGGACTCGATTCGGGCCCTGCGTAACGTCATTGCCCACTCAAGGCACCCGGTCTCGACGGACGATGCGCGCCGGCTCTGCGCCGAATCCCGGCTCTGGTTGGAGGCCCTGGGCGTCAACCTGAGCGAGAAGTTGAGGCAGTACCGAGAGCACCGTCCCCAATTCCTCCACCCCATTGCCTAGGCAGGCCGAAGTGCTTCCCGAGGGGCAGGCGCCCATCCCATGAAGCCCGTGATTGCAGCCCATGATTGCAGCCCATCCTCTCTCCCTATCAGACCCCATTCGACAGAGTCACCCATGACCCAAAACGAGACGGCATCCCCCTTGGTTACGGTTCGAGCCAGCGAAGGCGGGTGCCTCGCCATGGCCGGCGTCCACCTCAAACGGATCCTCTCGCTGGAACTGTTCTGCGACAGCCTGGGGCCGAACGTGGGCCAGCCAGTCACCGACATGGTTGCCGCCTGCCATGGACGCTGGACGGACCTCGCCAGCACCATCGCGACCCTACCGACGCCAGTCGAAGGGGCGCTTGTCCTCACTTCGGAACGAGGTGGCCGCCCCCTTCCAGAGGCCTGCATCCTTGCGGTCTTGGTGTTTGGCCGCGGCGCGACGCCGGCCTTGGCCACGGAGGCCTGCCTCCAGGCCTACCACAGGCTCACGCCGCTCCTCATCACCCAGCTCGATTACCTCAGCATCTACCCGATCATAGACGAAGGCATGCTTTCCAAAGCCATCCTCCCCTTCGAAGCCTCCAACTGTGTCTCCATCTCCCGCAGGCTCGAACGGTTTGAACTGGTGAATGGGGATCTCGAGAGGCGCCCACCCCTTGGGTTCGGACCCACACCCGTGGAAAGAGTGCAGCCCAGGCGAACCTCCGCAGTGGCGGCTCCCGCCGTGACGCATCTGTTCCCCTGGAGTCCCAGCCATGACGATTGGCATGGGCTGCTGGAGACGTTTCTGGATGTGCCCGGGTCCACGCTCGTCATCCGCTTCCAGGGGCATGCCCTCGCTCCAGAGTCCGCGCGCAGGATCGCCAGGAACGCCCTGCGTGAGGCCGATGCGCTCGTGCATGGCGACCTGCTCTCCGCCAGGAGCTACTTGGCGGAGGCCCTTCGCAGCGAAAGCCTGAGCCGAGTCGTAGCCGTGGAGGGACCCGTGCTGGCGATGAGGGTCTTCCTGTTATCCAACGAACCACTCAATGAAGCGCTTGTGACCACCGTCGTCAATGCCATCGACGAAACTTCCGCCACGGCCCAGCGAGGGGGTGCGGGAGCGCTGTTCCGCGGGGGCGCCACGGTGGCGGCCTTCAACTCGCACCACGTGCTGACCCCCATGGATGCCGTGGAACTGGTGGACTGCTTCGGCCCCCGCGAGGCTGCAGCCCTCCTCCGCACCCCCATGCCTTCCACAAGAGACATGCCGGGGCTTCCACTGGAACGGTCCCGCACCGCCCCCATCAACGGCCTTTCCGGCCAGGACGTACCCTTGGGCGTCAATGCCTTCCGCAGCCGCTTCAAGCCCGTGGCCCTGGATGCCGACATGCGAGACCGGCACATGTACATCGTCGGCCAGACCGGAAGCGGCAAATCTACACTGTTGGCCAACATGATCGTCCATGACGTCCTGGCGGGCCGGGGGGTCGTGGTCCTGGATCCCCACGGACAACTGGTGGATGACGTCCTCCCCCACATTCCCAGAGAACGGCAGGACGACGTGCTCATCCTCGACGTGGAGGACGTGGAGCGCCCCGTGGGCTTCAACCTTCTGCTGATCGAAGAGGAGGATCCCACTGCCTACCGCCGGGGTCGTGACCTGGTCCTCGACGACCTGTATGCCTATCTCCGGCGCAATTACAACTCGGAGGCCTTCGGCCCCGTGTTCGAGATGTACTTCCGTGCCTTCCTGGGCCTTCTCATGGGGGCCGAGAAGCCTGAATCCGGCCTGGAGCCCAACCTCTCGCTCCTCCGCCTTCTCTTCCGGGACAAGGAACTCCGCGACCTCCTCGTGGCCCGGACCCAGACCCAACGGGACTTCACGCTTGAGTCGACCATCCAGGAGGCGGAGAGCACCAACGGAGAGACCGCGCTCCGCAATATAGCCCCCTACATCACCAGCAAGTTCACCCGGTTCACGAGCGATGAAGTCCTGCGCAATCTCACCTGCCAGAGGCGAATGGTGGATTTCGCCTCCGTCATTGCCGAACGAAAGATTCTCCTCGTCAAACTCGGTCGGGGCCGGATCGGGGACATCTCCGCAGGGCTCCTCGCCAGCATGGTGATCTCGCGCCTGCGCTGGGCGGTCATGAAGCGGGGCGCGCACACGGGTCCGCCCATCCATGTCTACGCGGACGAATTCCAGTCCTTCGCGGACCACCGCATGGGAGAACTGCTGGCCGAGGCCCGGAAGTTCGGACTGCGCTTGACGCTGGCCCACCAGTTCGCCGCACAGCTTCCCCCGGAAATCCTCCAGGCGGTGATCGGCAACGTCGGCACCGTCATCGCCTGCCGAGTGGGCGCCTCGGATGCCGAATCCCTGGAGCGTATCTTCTCGCCCACCTTCAAACGGCGTGACCTCGTCGCCCTCCCCAACTTCAACGCCTACGTCCGGAGCCTTGGCAGCCTCGGCCAGACTCCCTTCAGCGTAATGCTCCCTGGACCTCTCCCGAAGGGGGACAACGCCCTGGCCGCTGAACACGTGGCAACCTCCCGGGCGAGGTACGGGTGGGACCTCCAAACCGTGCGCAAGGAATTCGAATTGACCTACGAGATCTACCAGAGCCACTGCCTCCCCCGGTTCCCAGTCGACGATCTCGAAGAACTTTAACCCGGATGGCCCCCTCCTTTCAGAGCGCTCTGCTCCAGGCCAAGCGTTCCCTGCATCTCATCTCCAGAGGCCTCCCTATCGCCCCCTTCCCCCGAGGCTTCCAGGCCCCTCTGGCAGAGGGCCCACTCCGATTCGATCAACGCGTGGAACACCGCGTCGATCGACCGGCAGGTGATACCGAGAGGGACAAGGTGGTACATGGAACCTCCTTCCACGCGAGTGGCGCGTGTCGACGAATCTCGTCAGCCCACGAAGCGGGTCGCAACGGAAGGGCATCCCTTGGCTCGGACGCGTCCTCCGCACTTTTCCGAGCCACTCCCAATGTGGACCTTTCGCAGGCTCAGGGCGAGCCGAGGCAACGTTGTCGGATGCTCGTGACGTCCTACGGGCAGCCATCAGGAACCGAATGGCTCCGGAGGAACCGGGGCGCATCAAGGCGCGGAATTCAACTCGCCGGCTCCAAGAGGTTTCATAGAGACTCTTCCATTTCGCGTCCCCTGGTCTCCCCGGAATCGCCCTTGAGGGGTAGTACCACTTGCATGCGGCGACCAGGCCTTCTGCCCGGGGCCGCCAACTGGCCCTGAAGATCCTCCAGGGTCTCGGCGCCCACTTGGACTCAGGCGAGCGGGACCGCCTGAAGCAGGGCAGCGGCGCAGACCTGCCGCACCTGATGGCCTATGCCCGGGCCCTCGACCTCTACGACCGGGGGGACCGGCGCGCCGCCATCAGCGCCCTGTATGAGGTTGTCCGCCAGGCCCCGGGCTTCCCCCAGGCGGAACAGTCCCTGTCCCGCATGCGCAACCGGCTCTGAACCGTGCCCCCTGGGCCCAGTGGACTAAAAGGTGCCCGTGGCGCAGACCTCCGCGAGCGTACGGTGAAGCCGGGGATCCCCCTTGTCCAGGACCTCCAGCAGGCCGCGCACCTCCTGGAGGAACTGCGGGGCGAAGGCGCTGTCATGGGCCAGGATGCCCTCTGCATTGTCGAGCAGGTCCGCCAGCTTAATGGTCTGGGCCCCGGCTGAAGCGCGGGCCAGGCGCTCCCGCTGCTTCACCACCCGGGCAGCCCGGTTCCCATCCCCCGCCCGGCGGACCTCTGTCAGTTCCTGCACCAGGGAAGTCACCTGCGACCCGAAGAGCGTGTCGAGGCATTCCGGGGTTACGACCGGCACGTCCTCCAAGACGTCATGCAGCCATGCCGCCGCCAGCATCTCCTCGGTGTAGGCAGCCGCCTGGCGGACCCAACGAACCACACCCTCCAGGTGCACCGCGTAAGGATCGCCAAAATACCTTCTCATCTGGCCGCAAATTGCGTGGGCCTCCACGGCGAAGCCCCGGGCCATGGTCTCCAGTCTCGGCACCTCCGCGGACGCTGGTTCCATGACGAAGGTCCACACGGACAGCCCCCAGTTCTTCCCCGGCTGTGGGACCAACCGGATGCCAACCCCCCGTCCATGCAACTCTCGGTAGAGATCCTGGAGGCCCTGGGGCGTGGCCTCGCCATGAGTGTGTGTCTTGGCGTATTCCAGAAGCCCGTGAAGCAGGCTGGGAGCCACCTGCCCCCCCGCCTTGAAGGACGCCGGAACCACCAGTGCGGCCCCTGTGAAGCTCCGGACGCCGCTGGAGAGGGCGGCGCCTTCGAAGCCGGCGAGGAAATCTTCCAGATAGGCCGCAGGCAGGCTGCAGACCAGGTCGTCGCCACCGAGGTAGAGCAGGTCCAATGGCAGGGTGGTGAGCGTCTGCCCGGTGTGCTTCGTCTGCCAGGCGTCGATCACCTTATGGAGGCCGGCAAGAAGCCCTCCCTGCAGGTGCAGCAGGATGTCCAGGCCAACGGTGTTGGCCTGCAGCTTCGGCAGGGTGCCGAGGGTCACCCCCACGCCGTCCCCGTCCAACTTCAGGTAGGCGTGGTCGCCATCGGACTCGCGCAGTTCAATGAGCCATTTCTGGTGGTCCTGGATCAGGGCCAGCCCGAACTTCCCCACGCTTTCCCCCAAGCCCTGATGGGCCTGCAGACGGTACGGAGACCCCGCACGGGACCAAGTCAGGGCCGACCAACCGATGGCTGGATTCTTTTCGTGACCCCGGAGCCACCCGATGGCCTCGACGGGGATCCGCCCCCAGTCATCAGCCACCCAGGGGCAGGAAGGACCATCGAAGGCCGGAGGTTCCGGGTGCCAGCCGGCGATGCGCCTATCTTTCTCGCCTTCAACCTTCCTCGCCTTGAGTTCCTGTTTGCTCAGCCCAGGCCGTCCAGCGCAGAGCTGGTAAAGGTTGAGCGGGAGGCTCACCTGCACCTCAAACGGAGGCAGGGTGGAGAGGCGGGCCTTCAAGTCATCCGGCGACCCGCCGATCATGTGGGCCACCTGGGCCAGGCGCGGCATCCGCGCTTCGAGGTCTCCTCCTCCGGTCCAAAGTCTCTCAAAGTGCCGCTGGAGGGACTCGATCATCTGGTTGGCGTTAGGTTCCACGAAGGTGATGAACTCCGCCAAGGCGTCGATGTCCGTGACCAGTACCCGACCCGGGGTCCCGGAGAGCCCGGGCGAGGCCAGGTACTCCCGGGCCAGGGCAAGGGCCTGAGACACCCACACACTGGCCCCCCGCTGGAGCCACTTTTTCTGGGCCCGGCCGAGGAAGGTCTGCACCTTGATCGGTTTGATGGACATGAGCCAGAAGCGCAGGTTCAGAAGTTCCGTGACCTTGGCGTGCTCCGCATGGAGCCCCGAGATGCGGCCGGGGTCCAGGAGGGTGGCAGCGGTGGCGGCCAGGAGGGAGGCCTCTGCCGCTGCCGCAACCAGTGCGTCGGTGGCCTGTTCCCCGAGCTGGGACAGGGCCTTCACCTTCGGCGACTTCGCATCCGGCGTTAGCAGCAACGGGATCTCGTTCAGGGTCATGCCTAGGGAGCCCGTCAGCCGCTGGCAGGCCGCAACGCTGGAGGCCTGTCCCGACGCCCTGAGGACCGCCCAGAGCACCCACTGCACGGCGTTCTGGCAGATCGCCTCGTGGCCTTCGTGCTCTCGCGCTAGGAGGCCATCCACCACCACGCCGAAAGCATAGGCCCACCCCCCTAGGGTCGGGTGTCCATCGGCGACCTGTTTGCCCTCCGGCCAGGTCGGCAATGGCAGCTTTTGCAGAGCCACTGCGGTAGCGAGAATACGGCGCGCGGCGGGGTCGGTCGGGAAGTCCCGCGGTCGCTGGTTCCCCCTGATCAGGGGGTGGCCTTGGAGGGTGTCCATGAGCCAGCGCCACCGCTGGCGGTGGGACAGGAAGCAGGGTGTCGTCGGCGTGGCGCCTTCCCTCAAGGCCTGGACTAGATCGCCAATCAGGCGGTCAGGCGTCGCAGGCTTGAGGGAGAAATTGTGGCCTGTGTCGCACTGCATCCTGGCCCCGAAGGAGTTTGGCATTGGAGTTGGATCCGTTGCCTAGGTAGGGACTGATCATGTTTTCCAAATGCGAGAATTTACAGAATACATGGCCTACTGTCCACCACCGTTGGTTATGACTCCTTAATCACCTCCACAAGAACAATCTTTGGATCTGGATCCGAGTAATCCTTAACTCGCCGATACGTTCTCTCAATCCCAATGCCCTCACAATATTGAGCCCAGGCATCCATTAATGGCCGCCTCTTTACGATCATGGCCCCCCTTGAATAGGCCGCCTCCGTCTTATCCGGCAACCCATGGGCAAGGGCGAATTCAATCACCTGCCGATTAAAATCCGTAGAATCCTGCCCCCATGTTTTGAACGTCGCACGGAAGCCGTGAGGGACGACGCGCTTACCCTTCAAGTCGCGCCAACCCTTTTGTTCCTTTTCCTGGCGATGCGAATCCATGCGCTTAATCAAGGCATTCATGGCCGCATCGGATAGGCAAGTCTCCGGCTTCCCTCCAGGGAAAACAAACTTTCCCGCCTCCAGCTTGCCCATGCCCCGAATGATCTCGACCGCTCGAGGCGAAAGCGTTACCACGTGTTCCTTCTTGGCCTTCATGCGCACCGGAGGAACTGTCCACAGCGCCGCTTCGAGATTGAACTCTTCGCCCATCGCTCCACGAACTTCCCATGAGCGGCTGGCGGTCAGAATCAAGAACTCCAATGCCCTGGCTGCTGTTCCCTTCTCTCGCCTCAGGGCCTCTGTGAACGCTCCGATCTGGGAGAAAGGAAGGGAAGGGTGATTGACCAGTTTTTTGAGCCTGGGCGATTCGATAAGCAGGGCTTCAAGCTTTCCATCCCACCTGGCGGGATTGTCTTCGTCGTACCACTCTTTGCCTTTGGCGTAGTCGAAAACGGCCTCGATGCGACTCCTGACGCGGCTGGCCGTTTCCGCAATCTCCTCCCAGATGGGCTGAAGCACAGAGTGGATATGCGTGGTCCTGATGGACCTGATTTCCATAGCTCCCAGAATCGGATAGGCGTGGGTCTTTAACGAGTTCAACCAATCCTCCGCATGTCCGACGGTCCACTTTGCCTTGTGGGCTTCCCAGCAGGCCTCCGCGGCTTCCTCAAAGGTTTTCATGCTGGCGATCAGATCCAGGGCCTCCCGCTTCCTCCTTTTCCGTTCAAGGATCGGATCACCGAAATTGCTCCGGATCTTTCGCTGATCGGCCGCGATTCCACGGGCCTCTTCTACGGTGTAGTCGGTAAACGGACCGATACCGAATTCCTTCAGCTTGCGTCCGCCATCCCTGGTCTTCTGCCAGTACCGGTAGGTCCAGTATTTCTTCACCACGGCGACGCGCTTGCCCTTCTTGGTTTCCCATTGATCAATCCCGTTCACTTTCACCTGCCTGACCTGAAGGTAGAGCCCGCCACCTTGGTGATCGCAGTAGGTCCCGGGCACGCGCCATGCAGCCAGAGTCTTCCCCTCGAAAATGGGGCCCTTCCCATTACGTTTCACCTTGGCCATAGGGCCTCCGAAGCACGCCTCGGAGTCCATACTACCATCCATACAGACCCTCCAAAATCATGCGCGACAAAAAATCATAACAAACTAAATATAATTTCAATCTACAGATAAATCAACATAAATCTGCGTTTATATTGATTTTATAAAATAGTTTTTATATTATTATAATGATAGTTCGACTCCCACCACCTCCACCAACGGAAAGCCCCCGCTTGCGGGGGTTTTCTGTGGGTGGAATTGCCGCTGCGGGCAGGTAGGCGCCCTCCGGGCAGGACTTGATGTCCTGCCCGGAGGATCAGCGCCGTGCCCAACAGCGACACGCCGCTCGCCATGCAGGGGTCTTTGGGGGGGAAACGACAGGGCGAGCGTCGAAATCGCAGATAGGCTGGTGGGCCTGATTGCCCCTGTGAAAGCGGTTCTGGCTGTGTTGGATTAATCGACTCCGACCTGGGCCAAGGGATAGCTGATCCGAAACCTGCACCCCGACCCTGGGAGGTTCTGGACACCGACCGTACCGCCATCCCCTTCGACCAGAAGCTTGACGGTCGGCAGCCCCAGGCCGGTCCCCTTGCCTTCGCCCTTCGTCGTGATGAAAAACTCGAAAAGATGCTCCATGACTTCCGGGGGCAATCCAGGACCCGTATCCTCCACCTGGAACTGGACCCGCGGCCCTTCAGGGCCGACCAGGGGATCCAACCGGATCGTCACGGTTCCCCCGTCCGGCATTGCATCCTTGGCATTGCTGACCAGGTTGACCAGGATCTGTTCGAGATGGGATTTCCTGCTAAGGACGAGGAGAGGTCCCGGTGCCAGGTCCAACTGGAGCTCGATGTTGCCGGGAAGCAGCATCCGCAGAAGCTCCTCCTGGTGCGCCAGCTCCAGGCCAAGATCCAGGGCCCTGGGCGGTTCGAGATCCTTCCGGGCGAATCCCAGCAGGCGCTTGGTGAGTGACATGGCCCGGTCGGTGCTGGCATGGATGCGGGACAGCTGCCTGCTCAGGGCGGCGG
>JAKBES010000117.1 GCA_021833665.1 Acidobacteriota bacterium | reverse complement strand
GGCCTCCTTGAGGAGAAACTCCCTCCCGGCCATGGCCGATAATTCGATTTCGGCGGCAGATAGGCTCAGGGAGGAGGGGAGTACCTCAAGGCCGTCCCGGTGGACGATAGCCTTGGCGGCTGGGACCTCACCCCTGAGTACTTCGTAAACTGTGTAATCCAGCTCGTGGGCCTGGATACCTAGCCCGTAGGTAAGGTGTGCCTGTGGGTCCAGGTCCACGAGGAGCACGGACTTGCCCAGCATGCCAAGCCCGGCCCCAAGGTTGATTGTCGACGTGGTCTTCCCCACTCCCCCCTTTTGGTTGATCAGAGCAATCGTCGGCACGGAATCCCTCCTTGGAGAGAGTGTAGGTTACTCAGTATACAAAGTCAACAAAGATTACTCAGTAATCTATACAAGGGAAAGAAAGATCATTTCGCGTCCCTGCGAATGGAAGGGGACTCCGGGGGAACCGTGGCTGCCTCTCGGAGTCTATGCACCCATGGGATAGCTGCACGACAGGAGTATACTCATGCTACCCATGGGGCGGTGAAATCATGAGCGAAGGATGGCTTAGGCTGTTCCGTCCAGGCGACCATAGCGTTCGACTGACTCGATCCTCGATGCCTGCGGAGCGAAAGCAGACCGTGGTACATCGGCTAGATTCCCTGATGTTCCTATCGCTCGCATGTGCGGTAGGGGTTGCATTGTCTCTTGCTGTCCATGCGGAACAAGGCGGACCTTCGGCCGAGGATCTCAATCGTTGGCTCGCAACGGTGGATGGGACAAAGGACCTTGTGACCTCGTACTTGAGGTACAGGGACCCCAAGTCGCCTGCTGACTATGATCGGCAGAATGCCCGGCAAGCAGCGCTGCATCATCTGACGGAGAGCCGCGACGGGATTCGCGTGCTGATGGCCTACTACCTGAAAGAGACCTCGGTCGAGTTTTCCCCCCCCTTGGTCGAAATCGCCGGAAGCCTCGTCTGGCCGATCCATAATGGCTTCGGCAAGGACCCCAGGTTCTTGAGCGCCGACGAAGTTCGCTCCATCCTGCTTTCCTCGAACCGCGCGCCTTTTCGCTTTGATATTCAACCAATTGTCGATAGCCTGCCCTTCGATTATCTTGCCGAGCTCCAGGATGTCTGGATCAGCTGGCTGGAGCAGGTCCGCGGGGAGTGCCTTGTCCCTCCAGGGAAGTCCCCGGCCACCCTCACAGCCGACGCAGGCCTCTTACGGACGGCCTGCCAAGCGCTTACCTGGACCCATGACCCGGAGGGGATTCCCCGGGTGCTGGTCATCTTGCGGGAAACGCCCCAGGGCGTCCTTCCCTATGACGCGATTAGGTATCTTTGCTCAATGGGAGCGAGTGACGGGTTTGGCGATATGGTTCGACTCCTTCAAGGGGAACCCTGCAATAGGGGGGTGTACGGAGACCTGTCCGTCGCGGATGAACGTCAGGCCAAAGCTCTCTACGATGTGCTCCAGTGCGACCCCAAGAGCCCCTTCTACGGTCGGAACTTCCCCTACCAAGGGAGTAGTTACCCCGTAGGAATTCGGAGCGATCTTTGCCGAGGTATCGCCCCTTTTCTGATTCGCAACCCGAAGATGAGAACAGCCTGGGAGGCCTCGAAGGACGTCTGGTTCTATCCGATCTTCGAATACGGGGCATCCGCGCTCAAAGACTCTGAGATCCTGGGGGAAGCGAAGAAGGCCGAAGCGCGAGGCGACCCCAAGCTGGAAGCCTTCTGGATTGATCTCCTGGGCAGGCGAGACTCGATTGTCGGCAACGACTGGTTGATCGCCTCCACCAAGTACGCCTCTGGGAAGCCCCAGACCTGGCAGGAAGTCCCGCGCGCCGCGTCCAAGACGCTGCTGCGGAGGCTGCTGGGCAACGATTCGTCTCGACTTCTTGCGACCATTAATTCCATGCCTAAGAGTGAGCGGCAACTACTTGTTACCCAGATTCTCGCGGGTTCCGGCTGGTTCCCGCAGCTGGGCCCACCGCAACTGGTGTGCGGCGTGGGAATGGGATCGGATTGGCAAAAGAGTCCCCCGCCGGAACCTCCGAGCATGGTTCCCCTTTTCATTCGGTATCAGGACAAACTCCTGCCGCTGATGAATCAGGTTGCCGAACCCGACAAACTGGTGGACACCTATGCCGTCATGACCAGTCCCGAAGCAAGGCAGCGTTTTCTGGGCATTCTGGAGAAGGGGGATGCAACCGCCATCCAGGCTTCTTGGACCCTGAGCATCGAAGTCCCGGTCCAGAGGCTAAAGAACCTCTTGGCTCAGCCGGGCCTAACGGAAGGAAACAAAGCATTTCTGCTGCTCAGGCTCTCCGAGGAGGGCGACAGTGGAGCCTACGAGGAACTCAAGCGAGAGTTCCTTTCCAGCCCCGGGAAGGCGCCCGACGCCCTCTCGCGGTTTCGTTCGGCGGTGCTCGATGAGGTGACACGCCGCAAAGACATCTCGGCCCTTGTGATGGCCATTGAAAATACTGAGGCAAAGCAAACTGCTCCTTCCTCCACACCCAAGGAACTAATGCCAATGGCCTATGGGGAAATCGTGGACCTTTCGCCGCAGGCCCCGCTTCTCAGCCGCCTTATCCGGCTAGATCCCGACAAGGCATGGAGCTATCTCAAGCAGATAGACCTGACGGAGCTCAAAGGGCAGGTGTCGCTGCTACAAGTGGCAAGCATGGCATCAAGCCCAAACGCCGAAAGCGCGCTGAAAAGGCTGGAGAAGGCGAGCCAGGGGTGGGCGTCTCTACCGCCCCGCGAGTTGGAAACGAGCAAGATCGTATCTCTCTGGACCTACGCGCTGCGAACGACCAACACCCCGTGGTGCCGGGATCAGCTGGCGAAGCGGAATGATTGGAGCACCCTCGCCGAACTTGGAGATCCCCGCGGCGCTTCTCCGCCCTGTGCGTCGAATAGGAGTTGTGGCTGCCCGAACGCCTTTCTGGCCGGGGATCTTCGGCAGGCCATTGCCTGCGCCTCGAAACAGCAGGCGTCAGAGCGTTACCCGCGTAGCTATGTGGACCCTGGAAGAAGAGTCCTTCCTATCCCAAAATGGTATGCCCGCGAGCATCTAGGGCCTATCATGACCGACTTCACTGCCCTTTTCCCCAGCTTGGGCACTCGCGATCGGATGACGGCCCTTTCGATGCTGCCGGCTAATGCTGAATGCTGGCCTGACGCCCTCTGTGCCACCCTTCTCAAAGATCCCTTCGCTCCTGTGAGGCTCACCGTCCTCATGTATCTTCTCGAACACCCGCGGGTGAGCCTAAAGGCCGAGATAAGGCATGCAGAGGCAAGCGATCCGATGCCCTGGTGCAGGAGGCTGGCTCACGAAATCCTCGTCTTCAAACCGGACCCCTTCGAGTCCCAAAGGGGCGTCCGCTTTGCACTGCCATCGCCGTGATGCGACGATGCTTGAGAGGAGAGTCATTACTGTGTGGGGAAAGTTACATTTGTGGTGGTGCCACTTTCTTGAATCGTCATCTTGGACCGCCGGGAACCGGCATTGTTTCTTGGGGCTCTGGTTTCTCAGTGCCACTGGCCGGGGGCACCTTCTTAGGAAAGGCCTCCTTATAGCGGAATACGTATAGGATAGTGGCTACGATAACGAACAACTGTTGAAGCATAGTAACTAGCCAATGAATGTACGTGGGTTGATTCAAAAAGACGCATGTATTGAGTGCGGTTACGACAGATAGCGCAAGTCCTCCAATAAGCGTCACCCAGAGAAACCAGGCCGAGCAATGGGAGACTTTCGCGTTCTTCGACTTGGACAGATACAGAAACACCAGGGCCAGCATGAAATAGCCTGCGAATTGAATTCCAGCGATGGCGACATGTCCGCCCGTCCAAGGCAGGTTTGCCAGCCAGAGAATCTGTTTCAGCACCCCTCCCTCACTTTCCAGGACATGGGCGAATGGGCAAGCTCCTTACGTCAACACTGCATAGCATATCGATGCACAACACCCCACACTCAACCAATCGGCACTTAGCGCTTCTTCAGGAACAGCATGACCACCGCGCCGATGATGACGATGAGTCCCCCTGCAATGTAGATGGCCCAAGAGAAAGAAAGCGCCTCAACTATAAACAGGAAGGCAATGCCGATTGAGTTGGGCAAAATGTTGAGGGTTCCAAGCAAAAGGCAAAGCAGAAGAATGCCACCCCCCGTAAGCAGAATTCGCAATGCCAGATATGGTAGTCGCCGCCTCAGCCGAAATAGAATACGGTATCCAAAGCAGATCACCAGGAACCAGAAGATGCAGAGAAGCAAGGATTCTTGGCTCATGGAAGGCAACTCAATTCCGCGGGGATTGCGGGCGGGCCGTTCTTATTTCCATTCTCCCCCCTTAAGGAGAATTCGAGCGGTTGTCGTTTCAACATCAGGTATTGGTTGAAGAGATAGTGTGATCACGTAGCTCGTGCCGCGGTGTAGGTGTACATGCTCACCACCGGGGGAATAGTCGAACCGATAGGTTGCCTGCCCGCGTTCCTTGGCGTTCGCTATCCCGATAATTCCACACCACCAAGCGGGCTGTTCTCCAAGCCTGCCGATTCTCTCGAAGGCGCAACCTTTCCCTTGGATACTTATTTTGGCAAGAGTTTGAGCAACAGTGGAATTGGTCGCAAAGTGCTCCGCTGTCCCCACTGGGAGGGAGACCGGCCCGACCTCCATTTCAAGCACATAGTCACTTGAAGGCAGGCCCTGGATCCTGAAAGAGTAGACATGGTTACTCTGAAATGAAACTTCACCTAGATCCAAGACATAGCAATAGGGTCCCTGGGAACCCTTATACTGGCCGTCGCCATGGTAGTTCACAATGCCGGGAAAACAGGGCGCCCAGCCCTTGCATCCGCAGATCAAGACCGAGAGGAAGAGCGCTGCTAGTCCAAGCCATTTGCCGATAGCCATCTTGCACCTCACGGAAATTTGCCCGTTATGCGGCCCCTATCATTGTCGTCAAGGCGGAGGCGCTGGAGGATTATGCGACCACCCAAATGCGTCCGTATGTGCCGCTAATGGGGCCTTCAGCCCGCATTTACGAGCAATCGTTCCAGCGAATGTGTTGCTGTTTGGTCCCGGCCATGCCCTGTATTGGCCTCCCGAAGGGTAACCCCTGAACGCTTTTTCAATGCAGTCTTTAGTGCCTGAACACTCAGGGGTCTCCTTGCAAAATCCACCCTTGTCCTTATTGGCCGGATCGCCGACCGGCATCTTCTGAGGATAGCCTTTGGTTTGGTCGGCATTCGGATATAGCCCGTAAGTCCATCCATCTACCTTGATGTAACAGTGTGAGGCAGGGCCTTGACCCATAACGACATTTAGGCGACGACAACAGACCTCAACCTTGCCACCATCAAAGTCAATGGACGTTAAGGGATTGCAGGCAGCATAAAGGAAGAGCGGATTATAAAACAGGCCAAATGGGTCGGGTTGAAAATAGCGCCCCAGGGATGGTGCATATTCTCGCCGCCAATTCTGCGCCAGCCCCGTCTCCGCGTTCCAATACTGCCCGGGGAACCTCAGATTGTTCTCGATGGTGGCCACGGGCATGGAGTAAATCCCGCCGAAGGGTGTGTGTTCCGCTTTCCAAGCTAGGGTGCCCGTCGCGTTGGTCATTGCAAGCGGTGTCCCCAGGTGGTCAGCATGGTAGAAATAGAGGGTGTCGGTGAGGGTGCGGCGGAAGGCCTCGTAGGCATAGGCGGTGGTGTTGCTGAGTACGCCGTCATCGATGGTCTTTGTGCTTTGCGCTGGGCCTAGATATTGCGGGCTGGAAAAGGTGAAGGACGTGGAGCGCTCGACCACGAAGGGGCCGCTGGCGCTATCCAGGCTCCAGTCCAGGTGAACATTGGAGCTGTTCTTGGTGCACCTAAGGACGTCGCCGTTGTCGGTATCGGCCAGGCCGAAGTCCACCCGGGCCAAGGGCTCGGAGGTACCTGGGAGCCAGAGGTAGTCTTTGCCCTCGCTCGTGGCCGGTAGGCACTCCTCGATGAGTTTGCCGTCCGTGTCGTAGAAATAGAGGGTCGTGGTTGTCCCCGCCACCTTTTTCGCGCGCCGCCCGTCTCCATCATAACTGTAGGTTCCCGTCGTTCCGGTGTCCGCGGTGGCCATGCGGTCCCGCTGGGAGTACTGATAGGTGTGCGTTCCGTCCCCGGTGGTGTTCCCGTTGGAATCGCAGGTATAGGTTCCCGGCTCGCTGCCCGTGGCCGTGGCTAAGCGGTTGGTGCCCGCCGTGTAGGTGTAGCTGGTACTGCTCGCCCCCTCGATCTTGGTCGTCCGGTTTCCATTCGCGTCGTAGGAATAGCTCCCAGCGCCCCAAGGACCGCTTGCGGCGGTGAGTCTGTGGATCTCGTCGTATCCGAAAGCACGGTTATTGGCGCTATTCAGGTTATCGGTGATGCCCGTAATGTTGTCGTCGTCCTGCCACGCGTAGGTCTTGCTGATGAGGGCCCCGGTCGTCCAGGTTCCCAGACGGTAACGGGTGTCGAAGGTTCGCGCATCGGCTAGGCCATTGCCGAAGGTGATGGCGGTGTGCGGGCCGAACGGGGCGTAAGTTATGGAAGACGCCACGGAAGTGCTCGCGCCGTTTACCAAGGCCGAGGCGGCCATGACCTGGTCGCTCGTGTTGATCGTGAAGGTGACGCTTCGCCCGCTGGGATACGTGATCCCCGCAAGATTCCCGTTGGGGTCATAGGTGTACTGAGTGAAGCTGGTGGCTTGGCCGGCGGGGGTCCGCGTCTCTTCGGCAAGATGTCCGGCCGCGTCGTAACAGAAGACGCTTGCGCCCGCGGGATCGGTCATCCCCGTCCTTCGGCTGATGCCGTAAGTCACCCCCGTTGAATCGTAGGTGTAGCCCACATTGTTGGAGGTGTCCGGATAAGTGAACCCCATGAGGCGGTTCAGCGCGTCGTAAGCCCGTGTTTCGGTAATCCCGCTAGCGTTGGTCTTGGCCGTTTGATTCCCCGCCGGATCGTAGGCGTAGGTGGTGGTCCCCGTGTCGGGCGAGACTTGCCGGATGCTCTTTCCCGCGTCGTCCACGGCGTAGGTGGTCACGAGGCCGCCCGGGTCGGTCACGCCCGTCACGTGGTCCTGGGCGTCGTATCCATACTGCGTGAGAAGGTCCGTGCACGTGGGGACCGTGCATGTTCCCAGGCATGCCGCCGGAGGCGTCCCGAGGTATTGGTGGGTCTTGGTTTTGCGGTTCAATGCGTCGTATTCGAAGCAAGTAAGGTGGCCCATGGGGTCCGTGATGGAGGTCTGGTTTCCGGCATTGTCGTAGGCATAGGCCCAATAGATGGACCCGCCGCCCGGCGGCACGACGGCATTGTAGTAAACGTACTGAAGCCGGTTGTAGGCGTCGTAGGCGAAGTTGGTGAACTTGGTCACGGTTGAGGATGGGTCTTGGATCTCCTCCCGCGTCTTCCGCCCCTCCGTGTTGAAGGCATAGACGGGCTTGTTGCCCGGCTGGTCCGTGATGGAGGTGAGCCGGTTCACCGTGTCGTACTCGTAAGAGAGCGTGTTTCCTTTCGGGAGGGTCACAAGGGTTGGCAAGCCTGTATCGTTTAGCGTGTAGCTGGTCGTGAGGTCCTCACCAGTGGGGCCAGCGCCCTTGAGCGTCGTACCCGTGAGCCTGTCCAGCGCGTCGTAACTGTCGTCACGCTCCACGCCGTTAGCGTCCACCGTGATCGTGGGTTTGCCCGAGAGCGTGTAGCCGTTGATGGCGGTCACGTGGCCCAGCGCATCCGTGAGGGTGTGAAGCCTTCCGCGTTTGGCGGGGTCACTGTCGCCGTCGGCGTAGTAGGCGTACGCCGTCACGTCCGAAACGTCCGTTCGCGGGCCGTCTATGGTCTGAACCTGGCCGTGGCTGTCGTACGTGTAGGTGGTGGTGTAACTGAACGCGCTCCCGTTGCTGTAGCCGGAAAGGTTCTCGGTGAGGAGGTTCCCGCTGCCGGCGTTGTAAGTATACGTGGCCACCCGGCTGTGCCCGCTGGTGTCCACCGAGGGGACCGTGGCGGTAGCCAGAAATTGGTAAGCGGGCTCGTAGGTGTAAGTGGTCGTGCGGGCCAAAGTGGTCCCCAAGGCCTCTGTCTTGGTGAGAACATCTCCCCAGAAATCGAAGGTCTGGTTGGTGATGTTCCCATCGCCGTCCGTGATTTGGGTCTTGTTGAGGTAGCCATCCCGGACAAAAGCCGCGGTGACTCCCGTTCCGCATGAGGAACACCCCGGGCCACTGATGGCTGTCGCCACGCCGTTGAAAGTGTCCAGGGTGAAAGCCGTCGCGTTCCCAAGGGAGTTGGTCACGCTAGTCAGGGAAGGGCTCGTGTAGGTAAAGGTCAGTGCCTCATTGCCAGCGTCCCTCTGGAAGGTCTGCACGCGGTTACTTCCGTCGTAGGTGAACGCTTCCACGACGTGGCTCAAGGGATCTGTAACGCTGACGACCCGGTGGCTGCCGTCGCTGGCATAGGTCCAGGTCTTCCCGGCGCCGTCCACCACGGTCTGGAGGTTTCCGTTGACGTCGTATCCGTAGGTCACGGTTCGGGTGCCATCCGTCAGGGATTGGAGCCGGTTGCTCGTGTCGTAACTCAGCGTGAAGCCCCGTCCGAACGCATCGGTGACGGTCCAGAGGCGATTGCTTCCGTCATAGGCCAGGGTCACGGTGTTCCCATTCCGGTCCGTAACGAGGGTGAGCTTGCCGCCGGCGTTGAAGTCGTACTTGGTTTGGTCCTTCGTGGTGACGCGGAAGCCGCCCGTAATGGTGGTTACTGTTAGGTGGTGGCGGCGGTTGCTGTCGAATGTCCCATCACCCCGCTTAGGAAAGTTTGCCCCCCTCCCAGCCGCACCGATGAACGTGGCCATGCTTCCGCCGGAGTTGCCGAGGGACATGGCATAGCTATGGGTCCAGCCATAGCCGAGGGGGCCGCTAGTCCCCGCGTTCCGGTGGACGAAGGTCCGTGCGAAGACGAGGGGAATCGGACCATCTATCTTCAAATCGTCCTGGGTGTACCACATCTTTCCGTTGGCCACGTCTACCGGACCGCCCATGGTGGAGGTCTCGCAGGTCAGCGGGTCTTCGCAGTCGTTATAGGCTACGGAGGCGTCATAGATTGTGATGACGATGGAATAGAAGGTCGAGAGATAGATGGGGTTGCAGAAGGTATCGGCCCGGGCGAAGGCCTTGAGCTGGATCGTGTGCATGCAGTTATTGGGGAAGGAACCAGTGTAAAGGGTGATCGTCCCGCCCGCGCCAGAACAAGCGCCAGAGCAGCTCTGCAGGACACCGTCCACCCGAACCTCCGTGATGGTGGCGTTCTTTACCGAGCACCTCGTGTGGAGGGTCCACGTGATGTCTAAGGTTGCTGCAGGGGCGATAGGGCTCTGGTCAGCCGGGGAATCAATCGAAATGCTCTGAGCCATTACCACAACTGACGTTCCCATCAAAAAAGCCAGAACGAACCAGAGGCTGGCTCTTCGCTGGTATCCCATGAGATCCCCCCCATGCTCTCCAGGACGGTCATAGCTGGCACGGATCATGGCTGTGGTGCCCTGATCTCAGTGTAGGTGTTTTGCAGGGAAATGCAAGCAGTTCTTGGGTCCAATTGTGACAAAAGGCGGTATGAAATCACGCGCCCAAGCAAGCTCTCGCTCAGGGAGAGCAGGCCAAAAAAAGAGGCCCCTCTCGCGAGGGGCCTTATCATGGGCACAGGGATGGGCTGCACGGCCTTCAGTGGTGCCAGATCAGCCGAGATCCATTGCAAGAAAATCGCAAGTTCGGAACCGTTCTGGCGGGTTTTCGCGGAGAATGCCGGGAAGAGCCCTTTTCATGCCGAGCCTAGTGGAATGGGCCTCTTGAGTACTTGCGGGCACTTTAGATAACTCCTTAGTAATCAGCATTTAGGCTCTTCGTAATCAGTAGGTCCGCGGTTCGATTCCGCGCGTCGGCTCCAGCAAAATCTCTTAATATCAAGTTGCTGCAATGGAACGGAGGGGGACCTCTGCGTCTCTCTTCTTGCCGGCACAGGGGTGGCACACCGTGAAGCGAAAGACCGGCCGGCCCTTCACCCGACCGTCGTCAGACGTGCCTGAAGTTGGCGATCGGGACGACAAGGACGAGGGGAACCCGAGTACAGGGTGTCCCCGGCGTTGGTCCCTGGAGGGAGCGCCACCGCGTAACTCCCGCACCGGGATTTCTTGGGAAAAGAATCCCCCCAAAGGAACACGTATACCCCCCGGCAGGCCTCCGTGTGCGGCTCCAGGCGCGCGCGGGGGCCTGCCTCCTATTGGGGCGTGGCCCCATGCGGCGGGGGGCGCGAAGGAAGGCCGCAGGGCGAGCGCGGGCTTGGCCGGCGGTGGGGGCCGAGGATCGTCGGCCGTCCTGCTAGTTGATGTCGGCGAAGCCGGTCTTGGCGATCTTGTCGGCGGCCGCC
>JAKBES010000116.1 GCA_021833665.1 Acidobacteriota bacterium | reverse complement strand
ATGCCGTAGAGAAGTTCAGGCAGGGCCAGGCCGAAAGGAGAGCCTTCCATGGCCGATAGCAACCGCAGAATTATCGCATTGGCTCCAGGAGGGAAGTTGGTCATTAAGGGTGGCCAACATCCAGCCTTGGCAGGCGGTCCGAAGGGCGGAGGCCAAACCGTGTACCTCGTCTTCGACTGCTCGGGCAGCATGGCAGGGGCACCACTGGAACAGGTCAAGAAGGGCGGCGTCGACTTCGCCAGGACAGCGGTGGGAAAGGGCTACCGTGTAGGGGTTATCAGCTTCGACTCCCAAGCTCGCTTGCGAATTGAGGCCACCGAATCCCTCCCTCAGATTGAAAGAGCCATGAACTCTCTGCAAAGCTCCGGTAGCACCAACATGGCCCATGGTCTCGAGTTGGCCGTGGGAAGGCTGGAGCACGCGGGCGGTGCCCGCTGCATCGTCCTACTGACCGATGGTTATCCGGATAGCCCGGCGGCGGCCCTGAATCAGGCCGGAAAAGCTCATGAATTGGGCATCGGCATCATCACGATCGGTACGGAAACGGCCGACCACGCATTCCTCAGGAAGATCGCAACAACGCAAGACCTAGTGGTCTCAACCTCAACGAGTTCGCTTTCGGCCAAACTCGCCTCAACCGCCCTTATGCTTCCAACTTCCAAGAACTAAAGGGAGGATGCCATGTCCGCCACTGCCGACTTGACCTACTACGACCTCCTCGGCGTTGCGGAGGACGCCTCCACCGAGGACATCAAGTCGGCCTACAGGCGGCTGGTTAAGCTATACCATCCCGACCTGCTTGCTCCGAGCCTTAAAGGCTCACCGGAGGCGGTACGGAGGGAGGAGAGATTCAAAGAGATTGCTGAGGCCTATGAGGTGCTCAGCGACGCCGGCAATCGGGCTTCCTACGACCAGGCGTTAGCCGAATTTCGATCCCAAGCAACCGCCAGCGCGACACCACCGCCTCAGCCGTCAACTCCCCAGCCGCCTCAGGCCCAGACGACGGCATCAGCCCCTGGGCCGCCCCAATCTCCATCGAACGTGGGGCCCTTCTCATCAGGCGTGGGCGGCCCGCAGTCACCATCCAGTTCTTCCCATCACGTCGTCGGAACCGTGGCGATCATCTTGTGCGGCCTGTACGGCTTTGCCTACCTCTTCGCGTTGGTGGTGGGCCTGTTCAGAGCGGCGCCGACGCCTCCGCGTCAGGCAGAACGGCGGGTCATCACGCATGCCCCAGTTGCGCCGCCCGCCGCCCAAACTCCTCATGAAGCTTCTCCCGAGTATTCCCTCCGAGAAATCACCCCCATCGTCTGGAGCAACGTGAAGAACAAGTTCGCCGCCCCCAGTTTTGGATCATCCCCCACGAACCCCTCTCTCCAATTCTGGGATGGGCTGGTGGCAGGCGGCTGGATCAATTGGCGGGGGGAGTACTCGCTCCAGCTGGACCAACTCACCCTGAATGTGAGCAACCTCAAGGCCTTCCCGATGGGGGACGATGGAACGACGCTTCGGGACTACGCGGTCGGCTACGTAGTCACCCTTGCGGACGCCACGTTCGAGGACGGCTCAATGACCAAGTGCTTCCTCGTTGAGCACAGCTTCCTGGGTGACGCTCCACCTCCTCGCTCCCTGTCCGTCGCAGTACGCCCGGTTCGTCCCGGTATGGAGGTGCCCTACAACCTGACGGGCGTTTGGGAAGGAAGCTATGAAATGGGACAAGGAGCGGGGGAGCGGCACTCCGTAATCCTCCGTCTTATCCAAAAGGGGAACAAGATCGATGCTGAATCCATCGAGGCGGCGGGTGAGGACGATGACATAAAGGGTCGCTTCGAAATCGGTGGGTGGGCTTTGTCCGACAAGGTCACATTGCTCCATAAACGGATGGGCTCTAGCGGCGCGTACTACTCAGCCTGGGTCTTGGACCCAAGACAGGGCGGCACAACCTTGCTGGGCAAATGGTTCAACGGCTTCGCCAGCGGTGAAATCCGGTTGAGAAAGACCGGCGTTCTTACCGGAGCCGTGGATGACTTTGCAGGTTATCTTGTCCCTAAGCTCGACGGGAGCACCGACATGGTCGGCGCGGAATCTTCAGTCGCCGGGACACAAACGGAGACCGCCTCTCCGCAAACGGCAAAGCAGCCCCTCGAGGCCACGGCTTCGGCCTCGGGCACCATCTTCGCAGTGGCACCGGTTACTCCGCCTGATCTTCCGGCCGCTCATCCCAATATTGTGCGCGTGCCTCAGGCAAATCCAAGGCGCCCCCCCCCTTCAACAGTGGAGCCAATCCCCCGGCCCTTCGCCGCGCCAAGGCCGCCCTCGCCATTCATGACGCCGCCAGCGGGGCCGTTCTCTCCACCCGCCCCGCCCGCTGGGCCCAGAGGCTGGTACCCCCCCAGGCGTTCGGTTCCGCCACCACCCGTGGTCGGGCCACGGATGCCATATGCGCCACCGGGGTACGTCCCCCCGCGACCGCGGTATAGGTTTCAACCTCCCCTGATCTCGCCGCGTATAACACCTCGCTATCCGTATCCAGCTCGTCCCATTTTCCCCTTCCGCCGGCCCCCAGCTCCGACTCCTCACGCTCCTTACAGGAGGTAGTTCTCCTCGCTCATTCTCCATCCGATTCGCATTCCTACGCCGGAGGTTACACCCGGGTCTACTATGGCCCCACGACCCCTGCGGCCCGAATGCCTTCCCACCGACCATTCTGGAATATCTCACAGGCGGTTTGCCGTATTAGATTTCCGCATGAATAGACCGTGGTGCGGTTGCGAGGTGTCTTGACCTGAGGACCTCGTCCGACTTATACCTTAGAAGAGCTCTTCACTCAGAGGGGGAGATGCACTTCGATTCGGAAGCGGGGAACCTTGGCCAGGGAATTCCTACAGAAAGGTTTGACCAAGTCGTAGGACTGTGCCGGGCAAAGGATCGCCTTAGGGCAATTATCAACTGGCTGCGGAATCCTGAAGCACTTGAACGGCTAGGTATCCGCCCCCCGCGCGGCTACCTGCTTGCCGGTCCGCCAGGAACGGGCAAGACTCTGGTGGCGCGAGCCCTGGCGGGCGAGGCCCGGCTTCCGTTCTTTGCCGTTGCCCCCGGGAATCTCCAAGGAAGTGGAGCCGGAGAGACCGAGAAGCTGATCCGACAGCTCTTCGAACAAGCCGAGCGATTTGCTCCCTCCATCGTTTTTATCGACGAGATCGACACCATCGCCCCAAGGAGAGACGAGGCCGACTGGAGAGGCCGGCAGGCGGTTACCCAGCTCCTCATCAGCATGGACGGATTTCAGGCGCCGAAAGGCCCTGTCTTTGTTCTCGGGGCAACCAACGATGCCGACCGTGTGGATCCGGCCCTTCTCCGCCCCGGCCGGTTCGACGAGGTCATCCCCCTCGACCTTCCTAACCGAGAGGCCCGCAGCGCCTTTTTCGCCCTGCGACTGAAGAATGTCCCATGGGAGGGGGAGCAGGACCTTGAACGGCTGGCCAGTTCCACATTTGGCTGCAGTCCGGCCGAAATGGATCGCATGGTCAGGGAAGCCACATACAGCATGCTTCTTGAGGGCCAAACTGCGGTCACCCAGATCGGCCTCATGAAGAAGATCCGCCAGGTCGTTCACGGCTCAGAAGACCTAAGCCAAAAGGTGGACCAGGCCCTTCGGACCCACACGGCATGGCATGAAGCAGGACATGCTCTAGTGGGGTGGGCACTGCTACCATGCCGCAAGCTGGACTATGTCACCATTATCCCCCATGAACGAGGAGCCTTGGGGTTTGTCGCCACCCTACCCAATGAAACAGCCACCAACATAAGCGCGACTACCATTGCAAACCGGATTGCCTCGCTCCTGGCCGGGAGAGCAGCGGAAATTCTGTTCGCAGGTCCTGAGGAGGGTCTGACCACAGGCTGCCGGAGCGACCTGGCCAGCGCGAACAGCTGGGCCTACTGGGCGATCACTTCCGAAGGACTCGACCCCGAATTCGGGCTGGTGTCCTTGCCTGGCCTTCCCCCTTCCATTCGATCCAACTTTGAGTCGAGAGCGGCGGAGAGGGTCCGATACTGGCTGCGCCAGGGACAGGAAACCGCCGAGAGAGTGCTCAAGGACCATAGGGACAAGTTGCAGGCGCTTGCTGAGGCGCTCTTGGAGCAAGAATCTCTAGATGGAGAAGCCGTGAAGACCCTCTTGGAGGGGCCCAACGGCTAACCGGCACCAGCCCCTTGGTAAGAAATTCGGGGCCTTAGTGTCCACTATCTTGTGGTGGGAACGAGATCGAGTTGCTATTTCTTGGCGAGGGTTTCGAACGCTATCTCAACCGGAAGACCATGATCAACCTACCGTTTGTCGTGGAATTCTCCTCTCCGCCGGGAGAACGATGTTCACCCCTAGGCGATGGTTATGGACTCGCCAAAGGAAGCCCGCAGGAGGGATTGGAACCGTTGATCGGCTGCCAAATGGAGAGTCGTAGGCCAATGGGGATGACGGCTGCCACCCCAGGAGGCCCTCTAGCCGGCATTTGGCCCATCTCTCGTGACCGTAAGATGGTTGACCCCTGCCCGAGGCGAAGGTACGATTTCTCGCATATAGGGCGGAGGGCGGACTTCATGGACGACGCGGAGGCTACTCACATCCTAGACGATGTACAAGAATGCCTTAAAGTTATAGACGCAGCCTGCAAGAACAAGCGTCTGGGGGCAGGACAATACCGGCTCGTCGAGCTCGGCATTCAGCTTGAAGACCTTGAGCAGGAGGTGTTGATCAAGGTTTGGAAGCACTTTAAGGGAACCACAAAGAATGAGCTGTTCGTTTTCGCGGCCCGTGTGGCACGCAACCTATGCGCCAACAAGTATAAAGATCCGCGGCGTACTCGCCTCGTTTCGCTAACTGAGTACCTTTCGATTATCGAGGAACCCGACGCGGAATCAGATTGCTCCAATAACTCGCCAGCGGCGCTGGCCGCAGAACCGCCCTTAGCATGCACCGAGTTAACATCGGCGGTGAGAAGCCTCTATCCCAGCAACTGCGTGATCTTCTTGCTTTCGAATCTCCGGACGGTTTACGAGGACAAGGAGTTATGGGACCTCTTGATCGACCGCGCCTCGAGAGTCCTCTCCATGGATCCCCGTGAGATGGAGCATCAACTTAGGCAAGCGCTCGGGTATGTACAGACGAAAGGGAAGAAAGAGGGTGGCCTCACTACGAAGGCAATTTTGAAGCTCTTTCCGAACCTGTCGCCGAGTGTCTCCGCGTGCGACAAGGCGCGTTTCGACGCGCGCAGCAAATTGCGCAGGTTGATGACCAAGGAGGAATCGTCGCCATGAGCTCATATCCCGGAAATTTGGACGGTCGTCCGACGACCATATTTCTATTCTTGAATGATGCTCGTCGCGATGACCACATTCGCAAGCACCTACTGGTCGACGAAGATCCGGCGGTCTTGCCTGAGGATCGGCCTAAGGTTCAAGAAATTCGGGACGCGGTTCGGGAAAAGATAGGGGCATACCTAGAGAGCAAAGGAGTTAGGGCAAGTCGTGCATCGTGCCTCCAAACCGGAGAGAACCCTTATGTTTCGCGCCCGTATGCATGCATTGAGGACTCAAAGCCGTGTGAGCATCTGGTTTTCTGCCACGATCAGTTGGCTTCCTTGTGGCCCTTCTATCAACGATGCATCGAGACTCTTTCCAAACGCCAAGAAGATGATGAATTCCTTTGCCATCGGCATTTCAAAGACAAGGACAAGAATTTCTGGCAGATCGAACTGGCCGGCGGCCAGGGATTGAAGGTCATCGCCTCAGAGCGAGGTGCAGATGAGTACAATCTCAACACCGCCTTCTATCCCAGCAGGTCGCGGATTTGGGAAAGAATGGGCGACCAGGATTGGCACCGCGTGATTGAGGCAATGCAGCACGATTTATTAGATTCGACGGGGGGTAGCTGTCACCCCTGCCAACGGGGTAGGTCATGAAAGATTCGAGAATTCCACCCGCGGACGCTCGCTTGACCACTGTGATGGGGCGGATTCAGATGGCAGAGAGTCCAGAGGAGAAGGCCTTCCACTTCCTTCGGGGAATTGGGCAAGCATTCCTGTCTCTCAGAACGGGCGGCCTGTTGATGCTCCCTCAGGAGTTGGCGAACCCTTCCGCGGACGTGCGCGAGGGCATTGATCGGATACTCCTTAGAGAATCTTTGTCTGCATTTCAGGCCCGACTGGACAGGGGTGCGAGAAGGTTCCAGGGAGAGGTGATTCGTTTCCTGGACGACGAGTCGGTCGACGAGGCGGTCGTCGATGAATTGATCACCGCGCGTTTGATCGAGTTGGATTATGCAGCTTTGAAATGGCTAGCAAGAGACCGACAGATTCCCTCGCTGGACCACGCCGGCTTTCTAGCAGAGTTTCTCCCGCGCCTGGGGATGTATCAGGAGTACCTGACGCAGATCCCATGCCCAGCCCCCGTCGCCAGGCGCCTCCAGGAGTTTTCTCGGCTGCATGGCATTCAGGGCAGCCCCCTCTTCCCCGAATGGGACGATAGGCCAGATATCGAAAAGGCGGAGGAGGCCATGGCCGCCTTGAGGGGTGAGGAGCCTGCCCATTCCCTTGACGAGCCCACAGATTTCTCGCTCATGCCCCCCGAAATTAGAACGTGGGACAAGGATTTTTGGAATCGGGACATGTTGAGGCGTTGGCCGACGGAGATCGCGCAGGAGCCAGATGGGGCAGGGAAAATGGTCCCCATTCACCTCTTGCCGCTGGCCCAGCCAGTCGCGGTGGGATTGGCCGCTACGACCAAACCGACCGCGAAGGCCCTGAGGCCCTTCTATTCGGTGTCCGCTAAGACGGTTCCGCTGAAAGTGGAACACAAGGGGGTTAGCGCGGAGGGGATTTGGACGATCGCGGCGCAAACCGAAGAGCCGACGGGTGTTGATGACTATTCAAGAGAAGGGTTTTGGGGCCGCCTCAGCATCTATTCTCGCGATGGTCGCTTCCGACTCCTGGCCGAAGCCTTCAGCAACAACGAGGCATGGGAACTCCGTGTCTCCATCCCGCAAAGCGATTGGATGCTTCGACTTCTCGAAAATGTGCCCCCGGATCAATGGGAAAACGAGCTCAAGAGCCGCCTCGAGGCCAGCCCTGACGATCTCTTCTGGTGGGTCCTGGGTGCGCAGCCGTCACTCCCGGATAGAGCGGACGAGAAACCATGACGGATTGGCGCTATGTCGGTCGGACTGTAGGCGACAGAGGGCAGGAAGTACCCAACAACGTCCAAGCTTCCCCGGAGAGGGACTTCTTCGCACCGTTTTTGCCACCCGGAAATCGCGTGCTGGCGTGTTCGTGGCTCGCGCTGGTAACTCCAGCGAAGCAAGGGCTCATGGTCCCCTTCTGCTTAGAAAGAACCAAGGAGGGAGAGTCATTCTTACTAGAGCTAAAGGAATCAGGGGGGCGTCACGAATCATCAGAGGCGCATCCCTTTAAGGTTCTTCATGAGGAGCTAGGGGCAGTCGCCCACTTTCTTAACAATGATCTCGGGCTGATGGGAACGTACTGGCTCCACGCGCCACCTACTCCTCTCCCCATCATGGAGGATCAGCTCTCGTGGCAACTACCGCTCTATTACACCGCCAGAGCCATCGCCTTCAGGCTTCAGCCTAGGCTTGATATAGCTTTGACTGGGGAGTTGCGGGACCGTAAACCAGAGAGCCCGCTTGATATCGACAAGAAAGCCGAAGCGGCTGGGGCCATGGACCTGGCACTGGTCTGCCCGGGAGAGTGCGGGAGTAAGGGGACGATTGCCATCGTGGAGCCGGAGGGGGTGGATGCGTTCTACGAGGACTACTGGGGCGATGAGGACCCGCTCGGGAAGCACCGAAGGTCATCTGCGCAGCGGGCCAGCGACCGAGAAGCCTGCCTTACGCTCAAGTACTTGGCCGCCGAGGTGTCCTTCTCTGACCGAGTAGGAAAGATGGATCCTCTTTCCGTTGGCCTCCCCGGCCCACGGATTGAGGCACTGGCTTCCGCGAAATTGATTCGGAGCAGGGAGGGAGATTATTCTTGGAACACTGTAGTCAATTACTTGGTCGGGCTGGTGTCCCGGCAGGATCGCACCCGTCTCACCGTGGCGCTGACCCCGGGGCTGAAGGGGCTACGAGAAGCGCTGTATTTCCAGCTGAGGCGGCAGGATCCAAAGAGTGAGGTCATCCTTGATTTAGATGGAAATGTTGATAGCCTGGACGCGAATGCAATCCGCCTCTCTTGGGGCCAACCGATCCCGGGAAGGCCTGGTCCGTTCTTCTTCCTAGGGGATGCCTGCTCCAAAGTACCTGCTGGCTTTAGAAACCCCCAGGCACTTTCATCCCTTCAAGAAGCCGGTTGCGAAGAGGAGACCGCCGGCGAATCCCGATCTTCCTTCGAAGCAGAGGAGCGAAATGATCTCTACCCCATAGATCTGGCCATCATTCACGCCAAGCTCTCCGGCCATCCCATCCCCCTGCCGGAGGCCCTTGTTCCGGCTTTCAAACGGCGCGTGCTGGTTTCGTCGGAAGACCCGCCTAAGGGGAATCCCTTCTCCATTCCGAACGCTTGGCGGCTGGGGGCCCGGACCACACTTGGGCATCATCTGCGCGGTCCCTTCGAGGGCAGAGACTGGCTTTTCAAGCGGATAGACGACTTCACCGCCAAGCAAAAAGACCCGCTCCTCCTCTTGAGAGCGGATCCCGGTTGGGGCAAGTCGAGATTCGCGGCCGAACTCATCAACCGCAACGCCCGCGTCGTCGCGTATCATTTCTTTGATAGCCACGATCAATATGACGACGATGCGCTATGCCGCAGTCTTATCGTACAACTTGCCGACAGGTTCGAGGAGGTTTCTCGGGCCCTTGAGGGAGCGCTGCGACAAGGAGAGATGGAAACACCCAAGAGCGCCGTAACTCTCTTTCGAGAGCTCGCCCTTGAACCCTTAGGGCGTCTCGAGCACCCTCCCTCCCTTGTCGTTCTGGATAGCCTCGACGCGGCCAACTATGAACAGCGCAACTTCCTTGAGGAAATTCATGCGGACTTACCACCGGGCTTGCGAATCATCGCCACGAGCCGCCCCGACGCCAATGTGGGGTCCCGCTTGTATAAGGCCGACCAGCCGGAACCTTTCGCTTGCAACTCGCCCGAGAACCTTGAAGATTTTCGAAGGTTCGTTGAGGGCCAATTGCAGGACGACACGATCAAGAGGCACTTGGCCCAGGAGAATCTTGCGGAGTTGTCGCGGGCGATTCAAGAGAACGGTGGTGGGCTCTTCGTCTACGCCCACTTCATCCTGGAAGCCTTCAGGCATCCTAACATACTGAAGCCCAGCGCAATCCCAAAAGGTCTCTCTGCCCTCTTTGCTCGATGGTTCCGTGCGCTTTTTGAAAATGATTTCCCTGACGATTATCGCAAATTACTTGGCCTCCTTTGCATTCTGCGGGAGGATCCGTCCATTGATCTCTTAGGTGCATTTCTTGGGTGGACACCGACCGAGACGAAAAGAGCCCTTCAAAAGGTCGATGCATTCTTCCCGCAAAACTCCAATAAGACCTATCGTGCCTATCACCCCAAAGTGCGAGAGTGGCTCCTGGGCCAAGACCGAGAGGGGGACACGGCTTTTTGCATAGATGAAAGAAAGATTCACGAATTGATAATTGAGACCTGCCGACCCGAGGGAGGCTGGGGGGCGGTGTGGCTTGAACACATGAATTCGGAGCCATGAAACCACCTCTCCTTCACTACGCCCTTCGACATCTGCCATACCACTTGATCCAAGCGGACCGCGGCAAGGAGGCGTTTGCCCTCCTGACGGACTTCGACTTCGAGATGGCCCGGGCGGGTTGGGGCGCCAAACCTTCGGACGTCCAGGCGCATGGCCCGGGGCTCCTTGGTCGTACCCTCGAAGACCTGCAAGCGCTATTGAAGGGCAATGGCCGGAATAGGCCCGCCATCGCAAATCAATGGACCGATTTTCTTAGACCTCTGGAAATGAGCCTGCGGGATGTGACATTCGATGGCTTTAAGGCATTACTTTTCTTCACCCTGAGCTTGGAAAAGGGCCATTCAATCAGGATGGCTGCTGAGAGATGGTTAGAATCCAGAGCGCAGGCCTCGGAGGCCATCAATTTCGTGCGACGCAGCCCACATCCCATGACTCAGGTCGTTGTGGCATGGGAAGAGCCAATCGCCCCGTGCGTATTCAAGCGAGACGAGATACTCAGAAAAATAGATGAGGGAACCGACTCCCCCAAGTTCGCCTCTGCACTCAATGAGCAAGCTACCCTGCTATGGACGTTGGGGCGAACCGTCGAGTCAAGAACGTACACGCCAGAAGCCATCGCCTGCTACGAGGCCGCCCTGCGCGTCTACACCGAGGCCGACTTCCCCATGGATTGGGCCATGACCCAGAACAACCTGGGTATCGCCTACCGCGACCTACCTTCGGGCGACCGGGCCGTGAACCTCTCCACGGCCATCGCCTGCTACGAGGCCGC
>JAKBES010000115.1 GCA_021833665.1 Acidobacteriota bacterium | reverse complement strand
ATAAGAAAAGGTGAGGCGTGAGGCGTGAGGAAGTGAAGCCGCTCATGGGGCCCTTTCTTTCTTCCTGACCTCATGGCGTCCTAACTTCCCCATGATGGAGACCCGGCCATGGACAACGTAACCCTCCGGCTTTTGGGCCCCGAATACATCAGCGACGTCCACGCCCTGTGGAAAGCGGCGGGATTGCCGTTCCATCCCGCCGGGCGCGATTCGATCAGCCGCATGACCCGGGAGCTGGAGCTCGACCACGTGTTTCTCGCGGGGGCCTTTCAAGGTGAGTCCCTCGTGGCGGTGGTGCTGGGGACGGAGGACGGCCGCAAGGGATGGATCAACAGGCTCGCCGTGCGCCCGTCCCTCCAGAAGCAGGGCCTCGCCAAAGCCCTGGTGGCTTTCTGCGAGCGCCGCTTCAAGAGCCGGGGCCTGGGCATGGTGTGCGCCCTCATCGAAGAGGACAACCACCGGAGCATGGCCCTCTTCAGCGGCGAGGAATACGAAGAGCGGCTCGACATCCACTACTTTCGCAAGATGCTCGCGGGAGAGGACTGGTAGGGCAGGGGAGCAGAGAGCGGGTAGCTGGGAGCAGATGAACATGTGCTTTTATGGATGGGTTTCTCGGCTCCCCGCTTCCGGCTCCCTTTCTCCCTTCTAGCCATGAAGCGCAGCATTCGCCACGCCAAGACAGGCTTTCTGCATAACCCCGGCCAAGACCGCGAGTTCGGCCCGAACGTGGTGGAACAGTACGATCTTCCGCCGACGCCCGCGCGCCGGCAGGGTCTCCCCGTGCACCTCCACCCTGACCTGGCGCGCGCGCTGTGCGACGCCGGCCTCTCCGAGATCTACGATCACCAGGCGGCGGGCCTGGAGCGCCTGAACGATGGGAAGGACCTCCTCGTCTCCACCCCCACGGCTTCGGGCAAGAGCCTCATCTACCAGCTTCACGCGGCGGACCGGTGGCTCAAGGATCCCGCGTCGAAGGCTCTCTTTATCTACCCCTACAAGGCCCTGGCGCAGGACCAGTGCGGCAAGCTCAACGAGCTGGCGGGACGTCTGGGACTGGACGGGTTTAGGGCGGCGATCTACGACGGGGATACCCCCGCCGCGGCTCGGCGGGCCATCCAGAAGGATCCTCCCGCCGTTCTCATGACGAACCCCGACATGCTCCACCTAGCCTTCCTGGCCTATGCAGAGAACTGGGAAGGATTCCTGAGAAGTCTCCGCCTCGTGGTACTGGACGAGGCCCACGTGTACCGGGGCATCTTCGGGGCCCACGTGCACCACGTCCTGTGGAGATTCCAGCGAATCCTGGCGGGGCTCGGTGCCGCTCCCGCCTGGGTGGCCACTTCCGCCACTCTCGCCAACGGCGAAGGCTTCTTCAAAACCCTCACGGGGCGGGAGGCGAAGGCCATCACGGAGAGCGGCGCTCCCAGGCCGGGCCGGCGCCTCTTCCTCATGAACGCCGCCGGGAGCCCCTACACCCTCGCCTGCGACCTCATGGACAGGCTCCTTCGGGAGGATGCGCGCACCCTCACCTTCACCAAGGCCCGGCGCGCCACGGAGCTGGTCTACTCGTGGCTCGTCCAGCGCGATCCCGCTTACCGGCACACGGTCTCCTCGTACAGGGCCGGGTTCCTCCCCTCCGAGCGGCGGCGCATCGAGAAGGGCTTCTTCGAGGGGAACCTGAAGGGCGTAGTGAGCACGTCGGCCATGGAGGTGGGCATCGACGTGGGCGGCCTCGACGCCTGCATTCTCGTGGGCTATCCGGGCTCCCTCATTTCCCTGCACCAGCGCATGGGCCGCGTAGGCCGGGGCGGCAATGAGGCGAACATCTTCCTCATCGCCCTCCCCGACGCCCTCGACCAGTACTTCGTCCAGCATCCCCAAACCCTCCTCCAGCGGCCCATCGAGGATCTGGTGCTTGACCCTGACAACACCCGCATCTGCGCGTCGCACCTGCTCTGCGCCGCACGCGAGCGGCCCCTGGACGATGAAGAGTTCGAGGCGGGCACGCCGCGCAGGATCGCCCTGGAAGACCTGGGCCGCGCCGGCGATCTGGTCCTGGACGCCGAGGGCACGGCCTGGCACTCGCTGAGGCGCAACCCGCACCGCCAGGTGAACCTGCGGACCATGGGCGAGGGCTACACCATCGTGAACGCCTCGGGCAAGGCCGTGGGCAACGTGGACAGCCACCGCGTCCACCGCGAGTGCCACGAGGGGGCCATCTACCTTCACCAGGGTCAGACCTACGAGGTCGTGTCCCTCTCCGAAAAAGACCGCAAGGTTACCGTGCGCGCCGCCGAGGTGGACTATTACACGGAAGTGCGCAGCGACAAGGAGACGGAAATCCTGGAAACGCTTGCGCAGCGAGACCTGGGCCCCTTCCCCCTCTTCATGGGCCGGGTGAAAGTGACGGAGGTCTTCACGGGCTTCGTCAAAAAGCGCCTTCAGGGCGGCGAAGCCGTCGCCGAGTATCCCCTGGAGGCGCCCCCCCAGACCTTCGAAACGGAGGGCTTCTGGTTCGCCATCCCGCCCGGCGTGGCGCCTGAAATATCCTCTCGCGGACTCCACCTCATGGGCGGCATCCACGCCCTGGAGCACGCCCTCATCGGCATCTTCCCGCTCACGGCTCTCTCGGACCGCTGGGATTTGGGCGGCATCTCCTACACCATGCACCCTCAGGTGGGCGGCCCGGCGGTCTTCGTCTACGACGGCTACCCCGGAGGCGTAGGGCTGAGCCGCAAGGGGTACGAGCGGTTCGAGTTCCTCCTTGAGACCACGGCGCGCGTCGTCCGGGACTGCCCCTGCGATCTCGGCTGCCCCGCGTGCATCCAGTCGCCCAAATGCGGGAACGGCAACAAGCCCCTCGACAAGGCCGCCGCCCTACTTTTGACGGAGGTTCTGGAGGGCAAGCTCGCCGTGGGAGCGGCCCCCAAGGGTGTGACGCCCGAGGCCGCCCGGCCGAGCCCCAAGGCCGCCCAGACGCGCCCCAAACCAGGCCGGCTCGTCTTCGATTTGGAGACGCAGAAGCTCGCCGCGGAAGTGGGCGGATGGGGGAACATCCGCGACCTGCGCCTCGCCCTGGCCGTGACCTGGGATCTGGACAAGGACACGTGGCGCACCTACTTCGAGGAGGAGGTCCAGGAACTCCTCGCCGACCTCCTCGCCGCGCCGCTCGTCATCGGCTTCAACCACCGCCGCTTCGATCTGGAAGTGCTCAGGCCCTACACCCCGCTGGACCTCAAGGCCGTGAAATGCGCGGACATGCTGGACGTCATCAAGGCGCGCCTCGGTTTCCGCGTGAGCCTCGCCTCCCTGGCCGAGGCCAATTTCGGCGAGGGCAAGTCCGCCGACGGCGTCCAGTCGGTGCAGTGGTTCCGGGAGGGGCGATTCGACCTCATCGAATCCTACTGCCGGAAAGACGTGGAACTTACCGGCCGGCTTTACCAGAAGGGCCTCGCCGAAGGCTTCGTCCTCTTCCGCAGCAAGGCCGGCCAGTTGCTGAGAATCCAGGTCAACGGTTGGGCGGGGGGGTAGGGTGACCCCTTGGGTTTCCCGCTTCGATCTCCCTGCTTCCCGCTACCTCTTTCGGTATTTCGTTTCCACGTAATCGTCCACGAGCTTCTGGAAGCCCAGGGCGAGCTCGTCGGCGTTGCCCTGGAGGGTCGTGAACTTCTTGCCGTCGATGAAGACGGGGCACTTGGGGCTTTCGCCGGTGCCGGGCAGGCTGATGCCGATGTTGGCGGCCTTGGACTCGCCGGGGCCGTTGACGATGCAGCCCATGACGGCGAGGGTCATGGTCTCCACGCCATCGTACTCCCGCTTCCACTCGGGCATCTTCTCCCTGACGTACCCGGTGATGCGTTCGGCCAGCTCCTGGAAGGTCGTGCTCGTGGTGCGCCCGCAGCCCGGGCACGCGGTGACGCTCGGCGCGAAGGACCGCAGGCCCAGGGCCTGGAGGAGTTCGCACGCGGCGTAGACTTCCTCGCGCCGGTCCCCGCCGGGGCGCGGAGTCAGGGACACGCGGATGGTGTCTCCGATGCCCTCCTGGAGGAGGATGCCCATGGCGGCCGAGGACCACACGAGGCCCTTCACGCCCATGCCCGCCTCCGTGAGCCCCAGGTGGAGAGGTTGTCTCGTCCTTGCGGCCAGGTCCCGGTAGAGGGCGATGAGTTCCTGGGGCCGGGAGGTCTTGCAGGAGAGGATGATCTGGTCCTCGCGAAGGCCGCAGTGGAGGGCCAGCTCCGTGGACTGGAGGGCGGAGAGGACCATGCACTCGGCGAGGACCTCCTCGGAGGTTTTCCCGAGGTTCCCGTCCGTATTCTCCTGCATCTTGGCCATGACCAATTCTTGATTCAACGAGCCGGCGTTGACGCCGATGCGCACGGGCTTGCCGTGGTCCGCCGCTACCTTGCAGATGGTGGAGAACTGCTCATCCCGGCTCGCGCCGTGGCCCACGTTGCCCGGATTGATGCGGTACTTGTCCAGAGCGTTGGCGCACGCGGGCACCTGGGTCAAAAGCAGGTGGCCGTTGTAGTGGAAGTCGCCGATGAGCGGGGCGTCCACTCCGGCATCGAGCACGCGCTTCTTAATGTCAGGAACGGCCTTGGCCGCCTCGGGTACGTTCACCGTGACGCGAACCATCTCCGAGCCCGCCTGGGCCAGCGAGATGCACTGCGCCGCCGTTGAGAGGACGTCCGCCGTGTCCGTGTTGGCCATGGACTGGACCACCACCGGCGCGCCGCCGCCCACCATAACGCGCCCAACCCCCACGCTGATTGTGTCCTTGCGCTGGATTGCCTTCATGAGCCACATACCTCCATCGGGGGAAGTCTACCACCACCTTGAGAGGCGAGACGGTGAGACGCCGGGATGAGGAGATGCCGAGATGGGGCACGCCGCACGGATAGGGGGGAGTTTTCCTCATCACCTCATCTCGGCATCCCCTCATCTCGCTTCAGATGCCTCGATCCAGCGCGCTTTCACGCTCGTGCCTCTCTAATGCAAGCTCGATGAGCCTGTCCAGGAGCTTGGGATAGGGCAGTCCGGTGGCGGCCCATAGTTTGGGATACATGCTGATCTTGGTGAAGCCGGGGAGGGTGTTGATCTCGTTCACGAGGGCCGTGCCGTCGGATTTTAAGAAGAAGTCCACGCGGCCCATGCCGGAGCATTCCAGGGCCAAGAAGGCCCGGACGGCCAGGGCGCGGATGCGGTCCGAGGCTTGGGTCTCGATCTTGGCGGGGATCTTGAGGAAGGCGCCGCTTTCGTCGATGTATTTGGCCTCGTAGTCGTAGAACTCGTGGGTGGGGATCACCTCGCCGCAGATGGAGGCCTCCGGGTCGTCGTTCCCCAGGACGGCGCACTCGATTTCCTGCCCTTGGATGGCCTCCTCGATGAGCGCCTTGCGGTCGTAGCGGAAGGCCTCGCCGAGGGCCGGCGCCAGGTCCGATGCCGCCTTGACCTTGCGAATCCCCACGGAGGAGCCCAAATTCGAGGGCTTCACGAAGACCGGGAGCCCTCCTACGGCTTGGAGGGCGGCGGAGACGTCTAGGGTCTCCATCTGATGCGGCCGCACCTCCACGAACCTGGGGGTAGGCAGGCCGGCCTCTCTCAGCAGGCGCTTCATGACGCCCTTGTCCATACCCACCGCCGAGCCCAGGACGTCGGCGCCCACGTAAGGCACGTTCAAAAGGCGCAGGAGGCCCTGGAGGGAGCCGTCCTCGCCGAAAGTGCCATGGATGATGGGGAAGAAGACGTCCACCCCCTGGAGATGTCTGCCATCCTCGGGGGAAACGAGGGCGAGGCCGTCGCCGGCCCGCTCCATGGGTATCACGTGAGGGGCCGTGCCGTTCAGGGCGATGAGCTTGGGGTCGGAGGCGTTCAAGATGAAGGACGCGTCGGTGCCCAGGTGCCACACGCCGCCCTTGTCCACGCCCAAAAGGAGGGGCTCGTACTTCTCCCGGTCCAGGGCCTCGAAGATGCTCTTTGCGGACTGGATGGACACTTCGTGCTCCGCGCTTTTCCCGCCGAAGATGATGCCGATGCGCAGCTTCATGGACTCCCCCGTGCGTCATGCTTGGGCCGCTCCGCTCTCGTCGGCGGACGGCGCGGCCGTTCTTGTACGAACCCCGCGAGGCTACTATAGTACCTCACGGAAGAGCTTCAGCGCCTAGCAGGCTGCTGAGAAACTCCCGCGGCCCATGCGAGTTTCTCAACAGCCTGCTAGGTGAACCCTCGTGTGCCGAAGACGGATAGACCTAAAAAGGGGACAGCCCATGACCCGTTGTTCACTTCTCCTTTGTGCCGGACTTGCGTCTCTCACCTTCCTGGCGGTTCAGCGGGCCAGCGCCCAGGCGGCACCGGTTCCGGGCGCGCCTTCGCAGGCCGTCCGCCAGCTCGTGGACAAGGGCCAGTACGCGGACGCCCTGAAGCTCGCCGAGGAGGGACTGAAAGCCGCCCCGGCGGATCCATCCCTCCGCATGTGCCAGGTGGAGGCCCTGCTGGGACTGCACCGCACCATGGAGGCACGGCAGGTGGCCCTGTCCTCCGCCACCCTCGGCCCCGGATTTCGCTTCATGGCGGGGGTGTGCACGGCGAAGTTCGGCCGCCTCACCGAGGCCGTGGAGATGTGGAAGCCGCTCTATGGAGACAAGGATTGGGCTGGGCCCGCGTATCGCGAGTCGGTCGTGGCCCTTGAGGCGCTGGGGAAGGAAGCGGAGGCCAAAGCACTCCTCGCCGAAGCTCTGCAAAAGGTGCCCGGTCCTCCCGCCTCCCTTCTGAGCCTGAGCCTGGATCTGGACAAGGGATTGGCCTCCGGCAAGGCCACCTTGGAGAAACTCAAAGCGGTGGATCCCGCCAACGCCTCCAAGTACGACGCGCTGAGCAAGGTGTATGCCGCCGCGGACGGGGACCTGTTCCAGGAGTCCCTGGCGGGCAAACTGCCCGCCGAGATCACCTTGAAGGAAAAGAGCGAACGCGTGGAGCCGACGTCCCTTACGTGGGGCGGCGGCGTGGGCGGCGGAATGGCGGGCCCCGGCGGCGGGGGCGGGGCGTCCGTGCACAGCAGCACCCAGGGGTACGGCGCGGGAACGCAGGACAACAGCGCCCGTGAAGGCGGCAAGACGGCGACCATGTCCTCCCCTCCCAGGGTGGTGGTGGAAGCCAAGATCAACGGCGAAAGGAGCGAACCTTTCGCCCTGGACTCGGCCAGCAGCCAGGTCCTGATCACGGCCAAGATGGCCAAGAAGCTGAACCTCCAACGGCTGGCTCCAGGCGAATATGGCGGCGTCGGCTTGTCCGAGCCCGTCGCCAGCGAGTGGGTGCTCCTGAAGGACATGAACGTGGGGCCCCTGCATTTCAAGAACGTGCCGGCCCTCGTCATCGACGAGAAGACGGAGTACTGGAAGGAGACCGGAGGCGTGATTCCCCTGTGGATGTTCCGCCATTACGGGCTTCACTACGACCGGCGGCACGGCGAACTCACCCTCTATCCCTCGGGCACCTCGCCGGGACAGGTCTTGGGCGCCGGCGCCTTCCCCATGAAAGTCCTCTGGTTCTCCGGCATGCCGTTCGCCGAGACCCGCATTCAGGACAAGCCGGTCTGCTACGTCCTGCTGGCCACCGTAAACGTGGGTACGTACATCGAGGCCCGGCGCGTCGCCGACCTTGGGATCAGCCTCAAGACGGGCCAATACGGAAGCCAGCGCGAGCGGGGCCTCTTCAACCTCATCGCCTCGGGCGTGGCGGACAACGTGGCCCTCAACCTGGGCCCGACGCGCATCAACCTGCCCACGGTCCTCGTGGCCGACCTCTGTCCCGACCGCGAGGTGGACTGCGTGGGCCTCGTGGGGCGGAACGTCCTGGACCTCTTCGACGTGTACCTGGATTACCCCGCCAACGCCCTCGCCCTCAAGGGGTACGAGAAGGGGAGGTAAGGGAAAGCGGAATTCGGAAAGCGGAATTCGGAGAACAGGGAGCGGCGGTCAACAGTAAAGTCCGCTTTGCCCCGTTTCCTAATTCCGCTTTCCGCTTTCCGAATTCTCCCCCTACCCCTTCCGGTGGGCCAGCGTGGCGCTGGCCTGGGCCACGGGGAGGATGACCATCTCCGTCACGTCCACGTGGGGCGGGCGAGTGGAAACCCACACCACGGCGTCGGCGATGTCCTCCGCCGTGAGAGCCTGCAGGCCCTGGTAGACCTTGGCCGCCTTTTCCTGGTCGCCGCGGAAGCGGACCACGGAAAAGTCCGTCTCCACCATCCCCGGATCGACGGTGCTCACGCGAATGGGAGTCCCCAGAAGGTCCATTTTGAGGGCCCGGGTGAGCGCCTTGACGGCGAACTTGCTGGCGCAGTATACGTTGCCGCCCGGATAGACCTCGCGGCCCGCCAGGGAGCCGATGTTGATGACGTGGCCGCGGCCGCGGGCCACCATCCCAGGGACGACCTTGCGCGTGACGTAGAGGAGCCCCTTCACGTTCGTGTCGATCATCTCCTCCCACTCCTCGACCCGGCCTTCCTGGAGCTTGTCCAGGCCCCGTCCGAGGCCCGCGTTGTTCACGAGGATGTCCACGGCTTTCCAGGGGTCCGGGAGGGCCTCGAAGGCCGCGTCCACCCCGGCGCGGTCCCTGACGTCGAGGGCAAAAACGTGGGTTTTCGTTCCAAAGCGCGAGGCCAGGTCTGCGGCCAAGGTTTGGAGGCGATCGAGCCGGCGAGCGGCGAGGAGGAGTGAAGCTCCTTCGGCGGCGAAAGCTTCGGCGCAGGCGCGGCCGATCCCCGCGCTGGCTCCGGTGACGAGGACGACGGATTCCCTTAAACGAGTCATGGGCAACCTCTCCATTCAAGATCAAGGCTGAACGCGCTTTGCGAGGCGCGAGGGCGCCCCCGGCGGTTCAGGTGGGGTAGTATACGCCAGGGAAGGCCCATGAGGAGTACACATGGGCGCCGGCGGGCTTATATTAGACTTAGGGTGACACGTGCGAGGGCACCGCCTCTCGTCTCCCTCTCTAGAAAGGGGTGGACCGTGGACGTGAAAAAGAAGGCCTACCTGATCGTGAGCTTGGCGCGGACCATGGGAGCGGGCGGCAGCTTCATCGGCAAGCGGCTGGCCAGCCGCTTGGGATGCAGGTACCTGGACAGGGAACTGCTGGTAGAGGCGGCCCACCGCCTGCACAAAGACCCTGAGGCCCTGGAAGCCTACGACGAGCGCCACCTCAGTTTTTGGGAGCGGACGCGCATGGCCTACGCCTTCGGCTTGGCCGAGACGCCCTACGCGCCGCCGCCCGTTACGGTGGATGACATGGAGCTCTTCGACACCCAGAAAGCCATCCTTCGGGAGGCGGCCGCACGAGGGCCGGTGGTGGTGGTGGGGCGGGCGGCGTTTGCCATTATGCGGGACGAGCCCGGCCTCCTGTCGGTCTTTCTCCATGCCCCCTTCGAGCAGCGGGTCAGGCGGACCCAGAAGGTCTACAGGCTCCCCTCCGTGGAGGAGGCCAAGGAGATGGTAGCGCAGTCGGACCGGCAGCGGGAGCACTTCATCAAAGCCGCCTCGGGTTTGGACTGGCGGGACCAGCAGCACTACCACCTCTGCCTCGACACCTTCCGTCTGGGAACGGCCACGTCCATCGAATTGGTCTACACCGCCGCCATGGAGGTGGCGGGAAATCTGGCCGAGCACCAGGAGGAGATCTTCTAGCCTGCCAGCAGGCGGCTGACGCCGCGGCCCGGTTGTCCTTCCCAGACATGCCTTCGCGGTATACTCCCTCCGTGGAGGATCATCCATGCGATTGAACAAGAAATACGGCCCCTGGGCCGTGGTGACGGGAGCCTCATCGGGGCTGGGCGAGCAGTTCGCGCTGCAGCTCGCGCACGAAGGGGAAAACGTCGTTCTCGTGGCCCGGCGGGAGGACCGGCTTCAAGCGCTCGCGGAGCGGTGCAGGGCCGCCGGCGGCGTGGACGCAAACGTCCTCCCCCTCGACCTGGAAAAGCCGGGGGCCGTGGAGTCGCTGGACGCGGAGACGGCGGCGCTCGACGTGGGGCTGTTTGTGGACAATGCCGGCTTCGGATATATGGGCAAGATGATAGGACAGGACCCGGATCGTCTGGCCCGGATGATCTACCTCAATTGCACGGTGGCCCTTCTGACGGCCCAGCGGTTCGCCCGGCGCTTCAAGGCGAGGGGCGGCGGAGGGATCATCGTGAGCGCGTCCCTGGCGGGATTTCAGGCCACGCCGAACATGGCGGCTTATGGAGCCACCAAGGGATTCGATCTTCTTTTCTCGGAGGGTCTGGCCGACGAGTTGCGCGGAACGGGTGTGGACGTGCTTGCCCTCTGTCCCGGCTCCACGGCCACCGAATTCGGCAAGGTGGCGGGTTCAAAGAGCGGCGGCCAGGGCGGCATGCGTCCCGAGCCGGTGGTGGCGGAAGCCCTGCGGGCCCTCGGGAGGAAGGACGTGGTGGTGACGGGCTTAGCCAACAAACTCGTGGCGCACCTGGTGGGCCCCCTCCTTCCTCGCCGGTTCGTGACCTCCATGA
>JAKBES010000114.1 GCA_021833665.1 Acidobacteriota bacterium | reverse complement strand
GTTGGTGTTGATCTCCACGGCCTGAGCGCCCACCTTGTGCGCCGAGCGCACGTTGTCCAGCGACGGGTCCACGAAGAGGCTCACGCGGATGTTGTGGGAGGAGAGCCGGGAGACGGTTTGGGCCAGGTGGGCCGCGTTGATCACCACGTCCAGGCCGCCCTCCGTGGTCACCTCGTTGGGCCGCTCGGGCACCAGGGTCACCTGCCAGGGCTGCACTCCCGCGGCGATCTCCACCATCTCCGAGGTGGCCGCCATCTCGATGTTGAGGCGGGTGCTCACGGCCTTCTTCAGGACCTCCACGTCCCGGATCTGAATGTGCCGGCGGTCACCGCGAAGGTGCACGGTGATACCGTCCGCGCCCGCCATCTCGCAGTAGACGGCCGCGTGGACGGGGTCGGGTTCGAAGCCCTTCCTTGCCTGGCGGAGGGTGGCGATGTGGTCGATGTTCACGCCGAGTTTCATGGGTTCACCTCTGAGGCGCGAGACGCGAGACGCAAAACGCGAGACGCGAGACGGGAGACGCAAAACGCGAGACGCGAGACGCTAGACGCGAACATCGCTCCGCCACTGGCTGATCTTTGCATAGTTTCCTAGTCCCCTTAGTCACGTTCCCAGTCACGTCTTCTACGCCTCTCCCAGCGTGTCCCGCAGGACCTTGCCGAGCCGCGATATAACGCCGTCCACTTCGGGGCGGGTATGGGCCTCGACCATCAGCCGGAGGAGAGGCTCGGTCCCCGAATAGCGCAAGACGATGCGTCCGCGTCCTTGGATTCGCCGGGTCTCTTCCTCCAAGGCGGCCTGGACGGGCGCCAAGTCCTCCAGCGGCTGGCGCCGGGCCACTCGGATGTTGGAGAGAACCTGAGGGTAGGGTTCGATGCCTTCGGCGAGGGCATCCATGCTTCCCGCGTCCCTGGCGAGGGCGGCATAGTGGAGCGCCGTGAGGAGGCCGTCACCCGTGGTGGCCCGGTCCAGGAAAAGGACGTGGCCCGAGGGCTCCCCGCCCAGGACGGCCCCCCGATCCAACATGCACTGGAGGACGTAGCGGTCTCCCACGGGGGCCCGGAAAAACCGCAGGCGCTCTGCTTGAAGGGCCTGTTCGAGCCACAGGTTGCTCATGACTGTACCCACGACCCAGCGGCCGAAGAGGGTTCCCCGCTTCGCCCGGTGCAGGGCCTCACGATAGAGGATGTAGTCGCCGTCCAGGACCCGGCTCTGGGACGTCACGGCGAGGCAGCGATCCGCATCGCCGTCGAAGGCGAAACCGAAGTGCGCGCCTTCCGCTTTGACCTGTGAGGCGAGGACCTCCGTGTGGAGGCTTCCGCATCGGTCGTTGATGTTGCGCCCGTCGGGTTCCCACGCCAAGGCCGAGACCGTGGCTCCCAGCCGCCTGAACAGTGCCGGCGCCAGGCGGTGAGCGGCTCCGTTGGCGCAATCCAGGACCACCTTGAAGGATGAGAGATCGCTCCCCTCCCACAAGGACTCGAGCCAGTCCAGATAACGCTCCGCGGGCGCCGTCAGAGGTTCGCCGAGTTCAGCCGAGGGGGGCGGGCTGGGCAGGGAGGAGAGGATGCCGTCCAGGGCCGTCTCGATGTGGTGCTCCGTCTCATCGGGCAGCTTGAACCCGTCTCCCGAGAAGAACTTGATGCCGTTGTCGTCGTAGGGGTTGTGGGACGCGGAAATCATGACACCGAAGGTGTAGTGCTCTTCCGCGCAGAGGCGGGCCACCGCCGGTGTGGGCATGACGCCGGCGTACAGGCACACCACGCCCGTCTCCTTGAGCCCCGCCACGAGGTGCGACGCGATCCACGGGCCCGACTCGCGGGTGTCGGCGGCCACCAGCGCCGTGGCGCCCGCGCCGCCCAAGATGCGTCCCGCCGCGCGCCCGAGGGCGTACACCGTGGGCGGATCGAGGGGGAAGGTCCCGGCTCGGCCGCGGATGCCGTCGGTGCCGAAATACTGCCGGTTCACGGGCCGCCTCCCGCGCCGCCGGGCGCGGTGGAGCCGGAGACCCCCGAGAAGGGAGGCTCTCCCTTGTCCACCCGCACGACCACGAATCGGTCCATCCAGCCCGTGACGTCCACCCGGCTCTCCAGAGACGGGTTGGCGAACCTGATCGCGGGCCTGAGCTGGTAGGGCTTGTCCGAGGGCTTCAGGCCTCTGGCGTCCACTTCCGCCACGAAGTCCTCCGGGGTCAGGCCTTTCACCACCGATTCCGGTCCGTCCACCATGACGCGCAGTGAAGGCGTTTCCAGGGTGAGAGGATATTGGCCGCCCTTGGAGATCTTGATGGGGATCGGGCCGATCGTGCGCTGCTGGCGCCTCTCGCCAATGACCACGCGCAGGAGTGAGGGCCCATAGGCGGCGACGGCCAGATCGGGGTCTGAGAAGGAGGCCACCACGGGCGTTTCGAAGGTCGCCGAGCGGCCGTCCAGGGGCACGGGCTGGGTCGAGATGTGGCGGAGCTTTCGGATGGCGCTTTCGGGTCCCTCCACCTGAACGCTGGGGGGCTCCACGGTCCAGGAGAGGACCTGCATCCCCGCGGCCGGACGGCCCGAAAAATTGGGCTGGAGAGCTATGCTTTCCTTGACCTTTTTATCCAGCGTGAAGTGGATCAGCTTGGGAAACGTGCGCTCGAATTCCACGGAAGAGGGCAACCGCACGTCCCCCTGGCCCAGCTCCACGACCTGGGGCCCGGGCTGCAGCTTGCTCACGTCGATGCGGGCGTCCACGTCCTCCTCGCGCACGCGCTTGAGCATGTCCGGGGGGCCCTTGAACTCCACCGTGACGGTTCTGCGCGCGTCTTCTCCCACCACCATCATGCCCTGGGGCACGTTGGCGAATTGCACCGGCACGCTCACGTCCTTAACGGACTTCAACTCTGAGACCGTGTAGGTCCAGTAAAATACCGCTAAGATCAAGGAAAACACGAAAAGCCAGACCGATCCGCGATCGGGCCGGACCCGGTCAACCAGCGTCGGCCGCCGCGTGTTCACGGGGCTTACCTCCGAGAAGTTGGTAGAGCAGTTTCTCCAGTTCCTCCCCGTTCGCCGCCCCTTCGAAGTTTCCCTCTACGGCCACGGATACCGACCCGCGCTCCTCGCTCACGACCACGCACAGAGCGTCCGTCAGCTCCGTGACCCCCGCCGCCGCCCTGTGACGTGTGCCGTACTCCTGAGGAAACTCCCGGGCGCTTAGCGGGAGGTAGCATCCCGCCGCAGCGACCCGGCCGTCCATGATGACCGCGGCCCCGTCGTGCAGGGGAGATCCCGTGAAGAACAGGGTGGACAGAAGGCTCGACGAGAGCTCCGCGTCCACCTTCACGCCCGTATCCGCGTAGTCCTTGAGCCCCTGGGTCCGCTCGAAGGTGATGAGGGCTCCCTGCCTGAGGCGGGCCAGGGCGAAGGCCGCGATGGCCGTCTCTCGGGCGAGTTGGTGGCGCAGTTCCAGGCTCCCCCGCGGGGTGAAAAATGTACTGCCCAACGCGGCCAACGCCTTGCGGATGGGTTCCCGGAACAAGACGATGATGGCGAAAGGAATGTAGAAAAGAAGGTTCTGCAGGAACCGGTGGGTGGCCGCCATGCCCAGAAACTGAGACACCACGTTGGCCACCACCAGGACGATGACGCCAAGCACCATCTGCACGGCGGGAGTGCCCCGCACCTGGCGCATGAAGAAAAACAGGAAGGCCGCCACGGTGAGGATGTCCACCGCGTCGATCCACCCGATCCCCCTGGAGGCCAGAACCCGCCACACATCCTGCATGAGCGCCCCTTAAACCATAAGTATGACGGCACCGCGCGCGAGGGTCAAGCTGGAAAGCGGGCCCCCATTTCATCCTCCTCCGCCTTGCTCCCCCATGGTGCTCCGGTTAGAATGGCCCCAGTGCTGGGAGGGCAAAGGCGATGGCCGATGCGAGATTAGAACAGGCTCGGGCGCTTGCTGCCGCCGGTCAGTTGCGGGAAGCCATGGGGGTCCTCAAAGACTTCCTGCAGGTGAACCCGCAGGACGGCGACGCGCGCCAGCTCCTGAGCGAGGTCCAGGACAACATGATGCTGGAGATCCAAATCGGGGAGAGACTGGGCAAGGCGCAGGCCCTCGCCGACCAGGGGCAAAGAGACCAGGCCGAGAAGCTCCTGGGGGATGTCCTCAAAGTGGCGCCCAATCACCCTAAAGCGCTGGCACTCGCGGCGGCCCTGCGGGTTCCCGCGGCACCTCCACCCCCGGCGCCGGGCCCTCCGTCCGTGGCGCCACTTGACGCGTTCGAACCCGGAGGTTCCGACTTGGGCACACCGGGCGCCCTGGGCGGCCCCTTCGGTGGGGCCGACCCCGTCCTCTCGCTGGACCTGCTGGACAGCCTCGGGGAAAGCCCTTCCGTAAGCCCCGTGGAGTCCACCACGATGACCGGTTCAGAGGGGAGCCTGGCCCCCGCCGAATCGGCGCGCGTGGCCCAGTACCTTGAGGAGGGCCAGCGTCTCTTCGATCAGGGACATTTTCAGGATGCCATCGACGTCTGGACGCGCGTCTTCATCCTCGACGAGAACAACAAAGAGGCGGACGCCCTCATCGCCCGGGCCAAGGAGGCCATGAGCGCCAGCCAGGGCGAGGTGGAGCACCATCTGACGGAGGCCATCGCGGCCTACAACGCCGGAGACTACGCCCGCGCCAAGCCGCTTCTGGAAAAGGTGCTCCAGAGTTTCCCGGGCCATAGGGAAGCCCTGTACTACTTGTCCCGCATCACGGAGGCGCCGCCCTCTCCGGCCGCCGCCGCACAGGAGCCGCCTCCGGTCTTCGCCGTTCCGGCCGCCACGTTCACGGCGGCCCCGCAATCCGCTGGCCCCTCTCTGCTGGGAGGAAGTCCCGACGAGTTCGAGTTTGAGGACCACCTGGCCATGCCCACAGGCGAGTCCATGCGGGCCGAAACCCCGGCCGCCGCCTTCGGCGGGTTTGAATTCGACAGCCCCCCTGCGGCACCGGGGGCCGGCGCTCCCGTGCCGGAAGCGACCCTTCCTGTTCCGCCCGCGGCCCCGTCTTCGCCCCAGGCGGCGGCCCCAGCATCCGATACCTTCACGTGGGACGACGTGTCCACGGCCGAGGCCACGGAGCCGCTGGGCAACCCCCCGGCCCCTCAGGTTCCTGCGGCGGAGATGGGCCCGGATGCGGCGGCGGCGGCGCGGGGCGCTAAGACCCTCCCCGCTCCAAAGAAGGCGCCGAGAGCAGGAGGGCCGACCTGGCTCCTCATTGGCGGCGCCGTGGTGGGCCTGCTGGTGGTGGGTGCGGGGATCTTCCTGGCCACCAAGTTCTTCTTCGGCGGCGAGGGGCCTCAGCCCGCGACGGTTGCTCCCAGCAAACTTCCCCGGCCCCGGCCTCCGCGTGTGACGCCGCCGCCCCAGCCTGCCGCGGTTCCCGCGCAGGCCACGCCCGAGACCATGAGCCCGGAAGAGCTGCTGAAGGCGGCTCGCGCCGCGGAAACCGATCAGGACTTCGCGAAAGCCGTGGGTCTGTACCAGGAGCTCCTGAGCCGCGGCGGGGCGCTGAACACGGAGGCGGCCAGCGGCCTGGCCGGCGCCCGGACCTCCCTCCTGCGGCAACAGGCGGAGAACGAGCGCAACGAGAAGTTCCTCAAGGACTACCAGTACTCCGTGAAGTCCTTTCAGGAAGGTGACTTCGGCGAGTGCCTGCGCGTGGCGTGGCGCCTCATCTATCCCGACGACACCTTGGCGCGCCAGCTCGGCAAGCGTGACGCGGTGACCAGGCTCATCAGGGACGGGTACTACAACTGGGCGGTCATGGATCTGAAATCCGAAAACGTCCGCGGCGCCGACAAAAACCTGCGCGATCTCCTGGATTTCGACAAGGGCGACAGCGAGGCGCGGCGGCTTCAGCAGTTCATCAAGCCCTACATCAATGGCGGCGCGGATCAAAATTACCGAGACGTGGTGAAAGGCCTGGCCTACAGGCCCTTTACGGAGAATTGATGGGAACGATCCGGGAACTCGAAGCATTGCTCAAGGCGGGCCGGGACGGGGGCGGGCCGGAGCGGATGGAGGCCCAGCACAAGGCCGGCAAGCTCACGGCCCGGGAGCGGGTGGACCTCCTTCTGGACCCCGGGTCTTTCGAGGAGACCGACGCCCTGGTGGAACACGGCTGCCGTGATTTCGGCATGGGCGACAAGCGGATTCCCGGCGACGGGGTGGTGACGGGGTTCGGCCGCGTGGACGGCCGGACGGTCTTCGTCTTCGCCAACGACTTCACCGTGTTTGGTGGCTCCCTCTCCGAGACCAATGCCCGGAAGATCTGCAAGATCATGGACATGGCCATGGAGGTGGGGGCTCCCGTGGTGGGCCTTAACGATTCGGGCGGAGCGCGGATTCAAGAGGGGGTCGGCTCCCTCGCGGGGTACGCCGACATTTTCCTGCGCAACACCCTTGCCTCGGGCGTCGTGCCGCAGATCTCCCTGATCATGGGCCCCTGCGCGGGCGGGGCCGTGTATTCGCCCGCCATCACCGACTTCGTGATGATGACCGAGGATACGTCGTACATGTTCATCACGGGGCCCGACGTGATCAAGACGGTTCTGAACGAGGACATCAGCAAGGAGGACCTGGGGGGGGCGAGGACCCACGCCGCCACATCTGGCGTGGCCCATTTCACGGCTCCGGACGACGGCCACCTTCTGGCCACGTGCCGGGCCCTCCTCTCCTATCTGCCCTCCAACAACCAAGAGGATCCGCCCTTCCGGGCCACGTCGGACCCGCCTGACCGCGCCGACGAATCGCTCAACACCCTGGTGCCCGAAAACCCCAACCTGCCCTACAACATCAAGGACCTGGTGCAGACGGTCCTGGATGACCACGTGTTCTTCGAGGTGCACAGGGCCTTCGCGCCCAACCTCGTGGTGGGCTTGGGCCGCCTGGGCGGCCGGGTGGTGGGCGTGGTGGCGAATCAGCCCGCCTATCTGGCCGGCGTGCTGGACATCAAGTCCTCCATCAAAGGAGCCCGGTTCGTGCGGTTTTGCGACTGCTTCAACATCCCCCTCGTGACCTTCGAGGACGTCCCCGGCTTCCTGCCGGGGAGAGACCAGGAGCACGGGGGCATCATCGTTCACGGGGCCAAACTGCTCTTCGCCTTCGCCGAGGCCACCGTGCCCAAGCTCACGGTGATCACGCGCAAGGCGTACGGAGGCGCCTACTGCGTGATGGCCAGCAAGCACATCCGGGCCGATTTCAACGTGGCCTTCCCCAGCGCGGAGATCGCCGTTATGGGGCCCGACGGCGCGGTGAGCATCCTCTACAGGAAAGAGCTGGCCCAGGCCGCCGACCCCGCGGCCTTCAGGGCCCAGAAGGTCGAGGAAATCAGGCAAACGCTGGCCAATCCGTACGTGGCGGCGCGTAACGGGTTCATCGATGCGGTCATTCCCCCCGCGCAAACACGCCCACGCCTCATCGCGGCCCTGGCCATGCTCGCCAACAAGCGCCAGGTGAACCCGCCCAAGAAGCACGGGAACATCCCCCTGTGAGAACGCAGAGAACCGGGGGACAGGGGACGGAGGACCGGAACGAGCAGCTCGTGCGAGGTGCCGGGCCATTCGCACCTCACGCCTCACGCCTCACGCCTCGCGTCCCACTGCCCAGGCAGACACGGGGAATGGGTACAGTCAGCAGGGACGCGGTGGACGAGCGGGTGCGACGGCCTCTGGCTGGCTGGCTGGTGGCCTTCACGGCGCTCTTCCTCCTCCTGAGCGGCTGCGCCGAGCAGACCCCCCCGCACGTCCTGGCGGCGCCGTCTCCCGCGGCCCCGGTCAAACCTTCCGCGCAGAAGCAAGCCGAAGACTTGGTAGCCCGCATGGAGGACCTCAGCAACCGTGTGGAGCAAGAGGACCTGGACGATGCGGCCACGGCGGAGGTCCTGAAGGCCATCTCGGCGACCCTTCAGAGCTACTTCGACGCGCCCGAGCCGGTCCGAGGCAACCCGCGGGTCCAAGGGGCGCTGGAGCGCATGTGCGACGAGGCCCTTCAAGTGGAGCTGGACAGCAACGCGGCTCCCGAAACGCCCGATGCGGCCGAGGCGTCCCCCACGGACGAACTCCTCCACCTCACCACGTTCCTCTCGCCTCAGGATCTCAAGTCCACGTACGCGGCCGTGCAGAAGGCCGTGGCCGAGTCCAATCCCGGTTTCGACGTGCCCACCAACGACGCCGTCCTGACCTACGTCAACCTTTTTCAAACCAAGCTCAAGGACTGGTTCACCAGGGCCCTGGCCCGGGGGCAGCCTTACATCCCCAAGATGAAGGAGATTTTCAAGGATGAGGGAGTTCCGCCGTCCCTGGTCTATCTGGCCATCGTAGAATCGGCCTTCAATCCGCAAGCCACGTCGCGCGCCAAGGCGGTGGGCATGTGGCAGTTCATAGCGGGTACGGCCAAGCGGTATGACCTCACGGTGGATTTCTGGGAGGATCAGCGGAAAGATCCGGAGCTGGCGGCCCGCGCCGCGGCCCGCTATTTGAAAGACCTTCACGGCATGTTTAACGACTGGCAGCTCGCCCTCGCGGCCTACAACACGGGCGAGGGCAAGATCCAGCGCTTCGTGGACAAGAAGCCCGACGCCGATTTCTGGGACATGCGCAAGAGCCGCCGAGGCCTGCACCGCGAGACACGTGAATACGTTCCCGCCATCATGGCGGCCATCCTCATGGCCACCAATCCCGCGGCGTACGGCATTGACGTGCCCCAAGACGCTGGCGCCCCTTCGGTGGCTACGGTGGCCATCGAGAGCCCCATGGATCTGCGGGTGCTCGCGAAATGCGCCGACGTCTCCGTGGAGACGCTCCAGAGCATGAACCCCTCCTTGAGGCGCATCATGACGCCCCCTCGTGCCTTCGATCTCCAGATTCCCGCCCGCAGCCTCGACGGCTTCCAAGCCAGGCTCGACACGGTGCCCGATTCAGACAAGGTGGCCGTGGCCATGCACACCGTGGGCCGGGGCGAATCTCTGGTCTCCATCGCCCGAAGGTACCACGTGAGCGCCGAGGCCATCCGCCTCGCCAACCGCTTGCCCAGTCGCCGGGTGCGCACGGGCACAAGCCTGGTCATCCCCCTCGGTGCGGCCGCCTCGGACCCCGCGCTCTATGCTGAGGAGGGGCCGTCGAGCCGCTCAGGATCTCGAGTGTACAAGGTCCGGCGCGGCGATACCCTGGCCTCCATCTCCCGGCGCACGGGGGTGTCCGTGGCGGACCTGCGCGCCATCAACCGGCTAGAATCGGGCAAGCTCAGGCCAGGCCAGCGCCTCGTCCTGGAGACGCCCAAGGTCCTTCCCCAGCAGGCCAAGGCTGCCCGCGGCGCGGCTACGGCCAGCCAGCAACGGGGACAGCCCCGGGTTCACAACGTGAAGGCCGGCGATACCCTGTGGGATATTTCACGGGCCTACGGGGTGACCCTCGACCAGCTCTGCCGGGCCAACCGGATCACCCAAAGCCATCAACTTCATCTCGGCGACACGATCATCATTCCCTAGCACCCAGCAGGCTGCTAACCTCGAAGGGCTTTGAGGGCCGCCTCGTAGTTGGGCTCCTGGACGATCTCCGGGACCTGCTCCGTGTAGAGCACTTCGTCCCGCTCATTGAGAACCACCACGGCCCGGCTGAGAAGTCCGGCGAGAGGCCCGTCGGCGATGCGTACGCCGTAAGCCTCTCCGAAGGAGCGGGCCCGAAGCTCGCTCAGGGGAACCACTTCCTTGATGCCTTCCGCTTCGCAGAACCGTCCCTGGGCGAAGGGCAGGTCGCAGGACACGGTGAGGATGACGGCCCCGGGGACCTTGGCGGCCTCCTGGTTGAACCGCCGCGCAGACGCCGCGCAGACGCCCGTGTCCAGGCTGGGTACGATGTTCAGCAGCTTGCGTTTGCCCTGGAAGTCCTTAAGGGACACGTCGCTCAAGTCCCCCTTGGTGAGGGCGAAGTCGGGGGCCTTGGCGCCCACCTGGGGAAGGGCGCCGACGGTGTGGATGGGTGTGCCTTTCAAAGTGATCGTAGCCATGGTCACGCTCCTTTCTTTCTGCTCCAACTATAGACCCGCTTGCCCCCGAGTGCCTCTCGCCGGAGACGGGTCCCATGCCGCGAGTGTTGTAACGCGGCCGACGGTCTGGCCATTGCGCCGAGCGCGGCATCTGCCTTCCTGCCCAAGGCGAACTTCGCGTAATCCTCATGCGTAAGGTTAGATCTCCTTGGGCGGGAGGGAGGCGGCCAGTGTAACCGAGGTGTAACGTACGCTGGGCCAGGGTTTCCCCCGGGTGACGTTTTCCACCAAAGAGGTGGAAAACCCTGTTGAAAAGGCTGTGAAAATGCCATGAACCCCCAGCAACACAAGCACTTGGTGCTCCTTGCACAGTGCTTCAGCGATTCAGATAACTGCTATAATATGTATATCAGATATCGGTATGGTCCGGGCGGGTGCGGCTACGTCGCGCGCCAGAGGAAGGTCCACCATTCTCCGTCGGTGCGCCGTTCCATCAGCCTCAGACCTTTGCTGGACGCGGCTTCCAGCAC
>JAKBES010000004.1 GCA_021833665.1 Acidobacteriota bacterium | reverse complement strand
CGTGCGCAAAACGACCCCCGGCAAGCTCCTGGCCGAAATCGAGACATGAGCTGGGCGCTTGCGCGCACCGAGACCTTCCTGGCCACGGCGCGCAAGTTCTTCCGGCGGCACCCTGAACTGAAGGGCGAGTTCGCTGATCTCTTAGAGCAATTGCACGAGGACCCTCTGGTCCCCCGCCTGAGGACACATCCGCTGAAGGGGCGCCACAAGGGGACACACGCCGTGTCTCTCACCTACAGCTTCCGGGTCGTGGCGCTCATCCGCGTGACATCGAATGAAATCATCCTTCTCGACATCGGTTCTCACGACGAGGTGTACAGGTAGTGGGAAGGCGGAAGGGAAGATCATGAATGAAGACCTTCGAAGGTTCGCCGTCGGCGACGGCTCACACAAGAAAAGACATGTCGAATGCCGAATGGCGAATGGGGAAGAAAGAGCGAGAGGCGAGACGCGAGAGGCTAGACGCGAGAGGCTAGACGCGAGACTGCCGCGGTCGCTGCGCTCCCTCGCAGTGACAAGGTTGGTGTCATCGCGAGGGCCGAAAGGCCCGTGGCGATCTCGCCGTTTGCAGGCCATAGGGCGAGACTGCTTCGTCGCTTCACTCCCTCGCAGTGACAGAATGGAAAGGGGTTGGCCTTTCATCCGCGGGGCGGACGCCGCGCCCGCCATATTAGGAAAAGACCGCCGGAGTGCGGGAGCTTGCTCCCGCCTAGAAAACTGCGGCAGCAGGGCTGCCGCACTCCGCTAGGCGGGGGAGCCTACACCACGATGATTGTGCAGGTTACGTAGGGGCGGCCCACCGTGGCCGCCCGTGGTGTTTATGGCACAATAGGTTGGAGGTGCAGGCGCTGTTGAGAGATACCTTCCCTGTGATCTGGACGGAACTGGCCGAATCCGTGTGCAGGCCCGAGTCGCTGGCCGAGCTGGAGGATGGGGCCTTCCAAGCCCGTGTGGACCTCCTGCGTGCCCATGCGGCGCTGCCCATGGTCCTTTGGGGGCTCGGGAAGGGCGGCCTTTGGCTTGCCTTGCCCGAGGATCGCCGGGAGCGTTTGGCCAGGGAAACAGGGCGCTACAAGGCGGCGGCCGCGGTGACCTGGACGGAGTTCGAGGGCATCCTGGAGCGCTGGGCGAAGGCGGGGCTCACGCCGTGCCTCTTGAAGGGGGCGCACGCGGCTCGGGCCTTCTATCCAGCGCCGTACCTGCGGCCCATGTCCGATGTGGACGCCCTGTTCACCGATCTGAAAGAGGCGGAGCGGGCCTTCGAGATTCTAAAATCCATGGGGTACGCAGAGACCGCCATGGAGCTGGGCGGAGACTCCTGGGCGACGCATCACCACCTCACGGCGCTCATGAACGCCTCCTCGAAATTCACCGTGGAGGTTCACGGGTCCATGATCTATCCGCCCAAGGATAAACGGGCCCCCGCGCTTTCATGCCTGTGGGAGGAGATGGCCGAGGTGGACGTGGACGGCCGCACGGCGCGCGGCCTCTGCCCGGAGGCCTTCGTGGTCATCACCTTTGCCCACGCCCTCGTGGCGCACGGGGCGGAGCCGCCCAAGTTTCAGGCCATCGTGGATGTGGCCCAAGTGCTGAAGGTGGCGGGGACGGACTTCCGGTGGGACAGGCTCAAGGATCTGTCCGTCGCCACGGGCTTTGCGCGCGCCGTGTCCCGCGGTTTGGCGTGGACGGAAGATCTCCTGGGCGGCGCCGTTCCGGCGGGCTTTGCCGATGAATTGGGAGAGACAGCCGGCGAGGACGGCTCAGGGGCCAGCCTGTCCGGCGACGACTACACCAACGCCATGTTCATTCAAGCCGTCCTGCACGGGGAATCCTGGGGCGCCAAGGCGAGCGTCATTGGCCACATGGTCTTCCCCCCGAGGGCCTGGATGAGAGCGCGGTATCCCCTGAAGCACCGCTGGCCCTTGTGGGCCCTGTATCCCTACCGGTGGGCCGGCCAGGCGAGGAAGGTGTTCAGGGTCGTTCGGGCTAAGGGGGCGGTGCAGAGGCAGGGTGGGGGGAGAAAATAGAAAATTGCGAATTGAAAAGATCATGATTGGTGAGGGGGTCTTAACAGCGGCCGGTCGTTGATCGGCCGGGGAGAACGGCCTGCCAACGGCAGGACGCTAAAAGGAAAGGGTAGGCTATGTTGCCAAACGAGCCCCAGGACCCGACGACCGAACTTGTCACCCCCCAGGCCTTTACGCCCCGCGAGGTCAAGAGCTCGCCCTCCACGGAGCGGTCGGCCTTCCTCAAGAGGCGGTACCTCGACGCGCCCCTCGTGGTGGACTTGGAGTACATCAGCCTCCTCACCGAATCCCACCGGCGGACGGACGGCATGGAAGTGTTGGAGCGCCGCGCGGAGGACCACGCCTTCGCCCTGGAGCGCCTCACGCCGGTCATCCATGCGGGCGACAGGATCGTGGCCAACAAGACGCGGTTCATCCGAGGCGCCGTGCCCTACCTGAACTACGCCGCGGGGCCCTTCCTGAGGGAGATCCGCAAGCAGGAGCAGGACGCCCAGCAGAAGAACATCGACCAGGGCCAAGGCGGCGGCATCGCCAGGGCCCGCGAGGAAGCGGGCGAGAAGGGGTACCAGGTCCTGTCGGGCAAATTCTTGATCTCCGACCAGGACATGGAGTGCTTCAAGGGCCTCTGCGAGTACTGGGAAGACAAATGCATGATGGAGGTGGGGGACCGGCTCTGGAAGAAGGAGTTCCCGCAGGCCCGGTTCATTGAGGACGGCTGGACCATCAACCTCTACACGGCCCCCCACGACCCCTGCCCCGAGGGGCGCCTAATCCTGGATTTCGAGACCGCCCTGAGCAAAGGTTACCGGGCCATCATCGAGGAGATCAGCCAGAAGATCGCGGCTTTCAGGCCCGGCGGCCTGAAGGACGGCGCCAAGCTCCATTTCTGGCGAGGGGCCCGGCGCGTGCTCGAAGGGGCCCTGCGTTTGGCGGAGAACTACGCGGCGGAGGCCAAGCGGCTCGCCGCCAGCGAGCACGACCCCGCGAGGCAGAAGGAGCTCCTGGACATCGCCGAAACCTGCCGGCGCGTGCCCGCCCTGCCTCCGCGCACATTCAGGGAAGCCGTCCAGTCCTACTGGTTCACCTACATCCTCGGCCACCTGGAAGGCGCCCACCTGGGCTTCTCCCCGGGTCGCCTCGACCAGATCCTGCACCCCTACTTCGTCCGAGACGAGGGAGTTTCATGGGACGAAGCGGTGGGGTGGTTCGAGGAGCTCTTCGTCAAGATGACCCAGGTGGAGTACATCGCCAGCCTGAGCTGGCAGGGGCTCGGCCACGGGAACCTCTACCAGAACTGCATCCTGGGCGGGCTTGACGAACACGGCAGCGGGGCCGACAACGAGACCTCGCTCGCCATCCTCCAGGCCCAGATCAACATGCAGATGACCCAGCCGACGCTCTCCGTCTGGTACGACGACGCGCTCTCACGGCCCTTCCTCATGAAGGCGGCGGAATGCGTGAAGACGGGGGTGGGCTACCCGGCCTTCTTCAATCTGAAGACCTTCGTGGCGCACGAGCTGGCGGCGAGCGGGCTGGGGGTGGAGACGATCCGCAAGCACGCCGCCATGGGCGGCTGCACAGAACCCGTCCTGGGAGGCATGTCCTACGGCGTGGTCCAGGCGGGGTTCGTGAACCACGGCAAGCTCATGGACCTGGTCATGAACGACGGCGCGGACCCGGTCACGGGCGTCCGCCTCTTCTCGCCCCGGCCCCTGGAGACCTACGAGGACGTGGAGCGCTCCTATCTGGAGAAGATGCGCCCCGCCGTCCGCCACTGGCAGCAGTACTGGAATTACGTCATGGCGGCCCACCGGCAGACGGTGCCCCTGGTCTTCTGCTCGGCCTTCGTGAAGGACTGCATCGGGCGCGGGCGCTGCATGGACGACGGGGGCGCGGTGCACAACGGGACGCCCACGACCCTCTCTTCGGGTCTCGTGAACGTGGCCAACTCCCTGGCCGTGATCAAGCGGCTCGTGTTCGAGGAGAAGGCATGCACGCTTCAGGAGCTGAAGGCGGCCCTGGACGCGAACTGGGAGGGCCACGAAGCCCTGCGTCACAAGGCCCTCTCGGTGCCCAAGTGGGGGAACGACGACGAGTTCGTGGACGCCATCTTCCTCAGGCTGTTCGAGGAGTACTGCGGCTGGGTGAAGGGGCAGGAGAACTACCTCGGGAAGCCCTACGACCCCTCCATGCTGGCCATCTCCACGCCGGTGCCCTTCGGCAAGGCGTGCGCCGCGTCGGCGGAGGGGCGGCGCGCCGGGGAGCCCCTGGCGGACGGGGTGACCTCGCCTTACCCGGGGACGGACACGCAGGGCCCCACGGCCGTCGTGCGCTCCTCCCTGAAGGTGGATCACACGAAGATCCGCGGCGGGCTGCTGAACCTCAAATTTCACCCCTCCTCCCTGCGCGGGGATCGCGGATCGAGCAACCTCCTGGCCCTCATCAAGACCTACTTCGACGGTCCCGGCTTTCACGTGCAGTTCAACGTGGTGGATTCGGCCATGCTCAAGGATGCGCAGGCCCACCCCGAGCACTACCGCGACCTCGTCGTGCGCGTGGCCGGCTTCTCCGCCTACTGGGTCGAGATGAGCAAGGCCCTCCAGGACCAGGTCATCTGGCGCACCGAGCACGGGCTGTAACCACGGGCCGCGCGAGCCATGACCGCTGAACTGCTAAGAGGTATTAAGGTGATAAGCCCTTAACCGCTAAGACGCTAAGCGCGCAAAGGGGACAAATTCATTTCTACCAGAAGAAATCTTTGCGATCTTCGCGCCTTCGCGGTTCAATCGTTTGTGGTTATCTTTAAAGGACTCCATGGCTGAAGGGATGATTTTCGACATCCAGCACTACGCGGTGCACGACGGGCCGGGGATCCGGACGCTCGTCTTTTTCAAAGGCTGCCCGCTGCGCTGCCTCTGGTGCTGCAACCCCGAATCCCAGAACTTCGGGCCCGAACTGCGCCGCAGCGCGGCCCGCTGCCGGGCGTGCTACGCGTGCAAGGACCATTGCACCTCCGGGGCGATCCGCGAGGGGCAGACGGGCCCCCTCATGGACCGCGAGGCGTGCAGGGTCTGCAAGACCTGGCCCTGCGTGGAGGCCTGCCCCCAGGGAGCCCTGGCCGTCATGGGGAGGGCCATGACCGCCGAGGACGTCGCGGCCAGGGTCGCGGCCGACGCGGCCTTCTACGAGAACTCCGGGGGAGGCGTGACCTTCTCCGGCGGCGAGCCCTTCGCCCAGCCCGAATTTCTGGAGGACCTCCTGCTGCGCTGCAAGCGCCTGGGCATCCGCTCGGCGGTGGAGACCTGCGGCCACGTCCCGGCGCAGACCCTCCTAGAGCTCGAACCGCTCATCGGCCTCTTCCTCTTCGATGTGAAGGCCGTGGCCCCCAACCTCCACGAGCGCTGCACCGGGGCATCCAACGAGCTGATCCTCCAAAACCTTCGCGCCCTGGCCGAGAGAGACGCCTCCAAGATCATCGTGCGCGTCCCCCTGGTCCCCGGTTATACCGATACCGAAGAGAACCTTTCGGCCATCGCCTCACTCACCGCCGCGCTGGGCATCGCCCAGGCCGAACTCATGCCCTACCACGAGCTGGGCCGTGACAAATACGAGGGCCTGGGCAGGCCGTACCCGATGGCCCCTCAAGGCCCGCACCCGCTATCCGCGCGGATCGAGGCGGCGCTGAGGATCTTTAGAGAGAGGGGCGTCGCCTGCGAGATAGGCGGTGAATGAAGGGGCGAAAAAGGGAGATTTCGGATTTGGGATTTGAAGGGATAAAGATCGGGGCGGAGACCTCTGTACCGGCCGATCGTTGACCGGCCACAGGCGGGGTGCCTGCGCCACGGGGTGGGGATGGGGATCAACCCTTCGCCGTCGGCGACGGCTCCCACGGCGATCATGGTGGAGATTCCGTAGGGGCGGCCCACCGTGGCCGCTCCCACGGCGATCATGGTGGAGATTCCGTAGGGGCGGCCCACCGTGGCCGCCCGTGGTCGTCATGGCACCAAGGGCAGTTTGCGAATTGAAAAGAGGTGGGGAGGAGACCTCTGTACCGGCAGGCCGCTTCGGTGCTACCCCTTCCCGTCGAGGGCGTCGCGGACGGCGCGGGCGAGGCTCTCTACGGTGAAGGGCTTCTGGAGAAAGTGGACGCCCTCGTTCAGGACACCCCGGTGGGCCACCACGTTGGCGGTATAGCCGGACATGTAGAGGATCTTCAGGCCCGGCCGGAGGGCCGTGAGTCTTTCGGCAAGTTCCTTGCCGTTCATGATGGGCATGACCACGTCGGTGAGCAGGAGGTGAATGGGCCCTTCGTACCGCTGGGCGGCCAGGAGGGCGTCGCCCGGTGACGGAGCCGAAAGGACCGTGTACCCCTGTTCTTTGAGCAGCCGCTCGGCGAGGGCCAGGATGGCCTCCTCGTCTTCCGCCACGAGGACGGTTTCGGTTCCCGTGGGGACGTAGTCCTCGGAGTCACGCTCGCCGGCCTCGTCCTGTCCCGTCCACCTCGGGATGTAGATTTTAAAGGTCGTCCCCCGGCCCACCTCGCTGTAGGCGTTGATGAAGCCGTGGTTCTGCTTGACGATGCCGTAGACGGTGGCGAGGCCCAGCCCCGTGCCCAGGCTTCCCTTGGTGGAAAAGAAGGGCTCGAAGATTTTGTCCAGCGTCTCCCGGTCCATGCCCTGGCCCGTGTCGCTGAAGGTCATGAGGACGTAGTCGCCCGGCTCGGAGTAGGGATGGGCGGCCAGATAGGCCTCGTCCACGGTGAGGTTGGAGGTTTCCAAGGTAACGGTGCCCGCCCCCTCGATAGCGTCCCGGGCGTTCACGGCCAAGTTCGCGAGGATTTGGTCCACCTGCCCCGGGTCCATCTTGACGGGCCAGAGGCCGGCCCCCGAATAGAAACTGAACGTGATGTCCTCACCCAGCAGGCGTGAGAGCATCTTCACCATCTCGGCGACGGTGGAGTTCAAGTCCAGGACCCTGGGGAGGATCTGCTGTTTGCGCGCGAAGGCCAGGAGCTGTTTGGTGAGGGTGGCGGACCGCTTGGCCGCCTTCTGGACCTCGTCCAGATCGGCTCGCATGGGTTCGCCGGGGCCCAGCTTGCGAAGGGCCAGCTCCGTGTAAATCATGATGATGTTGAGCATGTTGTTGAAGTCGTGAGCCACGCCGCCCGCCAGGCGGCCCACCGATTCCATCTTCTGCGCCTGCCGAAGCTGGTCTTCCAGGTGCTGGCGGTCGCTGATGTCGTTTCCGACGGCGACGATGACCTCCCGCCGGCCCTGGGTGCCGCGCTGAAGGGTGAGCAGGACGGGATACACGGACCCGTCCTTTCGCCGGTGCACCGTCTCGATGCTGACGTGGGCAGCCCTTCCCAGGCGGACGGGCTGGAGCTTGGCGCCGAAGGCCTCGCGCTGATCAGCGGGGTTGATGTCCACGGGGGTCATGGCCTGAAGCTCCTCCAGCGAGTAGCCCAGGTTCGCAAGGGCTCCGCCGTTGGCATAGGTGAACCGCAAGGTCCAGGCGTCGAAGACGTAGATCTCATTCAGGCTCTGCTCCAGGACGGACGCCAGCCAGCGGCTCTCCGCCTCGGCGTTGACCCGGGCCGTAATGTCCTCGGCCACACCCTCGTAAAAGAGGGGACGGCCCTTCTCGTCACGCACCAGCCGGGCGCTCTCCCGCACGAAGAGGGTGGTGCCGTCGGTGCGTCTCCATGCCGATTCAAGGCCCTGCACGGCGCCGTCGCGCTCGATCGTCTCCTTGAAGATGAGCCTCGGGTAGTCCGGCTCGTAGGCCTGCTCGGTCTCCAGGTTCCGCTTGGCGAGTTCCTCGAAGGAGCCGTAACCGAGCATGCGCAGGAGGGCGGGGTTGGCCATCAGAATGCGCCCCTCGGGTGTGCTCCGGTACAGGCCCAGGGAGAGGTTTTCATAGAGGCCGCGGAAGCGCTCCTCGCTTTCGCGCAGGGCTTCTTCGGCCAGCCGCCGCTGCGTGATGTCGTGGATGATGGAGAAGAAGAGGGTTCTGCCGCTCACCCGGATGGGGCCCGAGAAGACCTCCACGTCGCGCACCTCGCCCGAGGCCAGCCGGTGGCGGAAATAGAAGTGGTCCTCCTGCCCGTCCCGCACGTGCGCCATCTTGAGCCGCACCTCATGGGGCGGGAGGGTGTTGAGGTCGAAGGCGCTCATGGTTTTCAGCTGGTCGGCGGACCAGCCGTAGAAGCGCTCGGCGGCCTTGTTGGCGTCCACGATGTGGCCGTCTTCCGGATCGAGGATCAGCTTCGCCGCGGGGCCGTCGGTGAAGAGGTGGCGGAAGAGCTCCTCCCGGTCCTGCAGCGCCTTCTCCGCCTCTTTGCGCGCCGTCACGTCGGTGGTGAACCCTTCGATGCGCAGGGTGCCGTCCTCCCGGCTTCCCGTCAGGCGCGCGTTCATGGCCAGCCAGGTGGTTCGGCCGTCCGCCGTGCGCGCCTCGTATTCAAAGTCCTCCACGCGGCCCGCGCCCTTCAGGCGCCGCAGGAACTCCTGGCGCGCTTCGGGGTGGACGTAGAGCTGGCTTCCGAGATCCGTGTAGTAGGCTTGAGCCGCCCGGGGGGATCCGAGGCCAAGCATTCGGGCGAGGGCAGGGTTGACGGAGAGCACCTTTCCCTCGATCGTGGTAATGAAGATACCCACGGGAGCGCCTTCGAAGAGAGAGCGGTGCTGCTCCTCGCTTTCACGGAGCGCCTCGCGGGCCTCCCGTTCCTTCGTCTGGTCGCGGAAGACGAGGACGACACCGAAGAGCGTTCCGTCCTCGCTGCGCACGGGGGCGCCGCTATCGGCGATGGGGCGCTCCTTCCCGCCCTTGGCGATGAGGAGGGTATGATTGGCCAGGCCCACCACGGAGCCTTCTCGAAGAACTTTTTCCACGGGGCTTTCAACCTCGGCGCGGGAGTGCTCGTTGATGATGGGGAACACCTCCGCGAGGGGACGGCCCTGGGCCTCCGCTTCGTTCCAGCCCGTGAGCGTTTCGGCCACGGGGTTCATGAGGCGCACGCGCCCGCCCACGTCCGTGGCGATGACGCCGTCGCCGATGCCGCGCAGGATGGCGCTTAACTCCTCCAGTGACTCCCGGCGCTCGCGCTCGGAGCGGTAGAGACGCTGAAACACGCGCTTGCCCTGGTGCTTGTACAGGTAACCCGTTCCCAAGCTCGCGAGAAGGACGAGGAGCATCGTGAGGGCGGTGAGCGCGTAGGTCCAGCGGTCCGCCCCGGCGTAGATTTCGGCCCGATCCACCTTGGACACGAGAAACCAGGGCGATCTGGGAATGAGCTGGATGTACGCGAGAATCTTGACCCCCCGGTAGTCGAGGCCTTCAAATGCCCCCGTGCGTCCCAGCACCGCCTGCACGGCGGGCAGATCGGTCCGCGAGAGGGGCACGCTGAAGCTCAAGGCCGAATCGGGTTTGAAACGGAGGTCATTGAGGGAGACGACCGCGTCCCCGTCCCGCCGGACGATGAGGCTCTCGGCGCTCTTCCGGTATACGGGCCACGACTGGACGAGGGGATCGAGGGTCTTGGCCGGATCAATGCGCATCACCAGCACGGCCCGATCTTCCTCGCCGTTCCCGCCTACGGCACAGACGGCATCCATGCGGAGAAGGGGAGGCTCGGGCGCGCGGTGAAGATCGCAAAAGAACGGCCGTGTCGCGACCAGAGCCTGGCGCACGGCCGCCTGCTCTAGGGGGTCCAGCGGCGGGGCCTGGGCGGGCCATGCAGCGAGAATCCGTCCGCCAGCCGCCGCCAGAAAAGCCGCGGCGTGCGAACTGCCCGAGCCCGCGACGCGCAGGCGGTCGGCGATCACCGCTTCGAGGGAAGCGTCCTTGGGAGTCTGGATCAATCGAACCACGGCCGCCCGGAAAAGAGGCGAGTGGCTCAGCTCGGACACGTCCGCCAGGCGTTCTTCCCGCCAGGCCTGGATGGCTTCGACCTTGAGGCGGCCGATGCTTGCCAGATCCTGGGCCTTGTCCGCCCGGATGGCGGCCACTTCATGGCGGTTGACGCCGTAGCCGCCCAGAGCCATCAAGACCGCCAGGACCAAGGTCAAAATGATCCAGGATCTTTGCCTGGGTTCGGCTGCCTGGTCGTCCCTCATACACCCTCTCCTTTGCCGCGCTCTGCACGGTTTGAAGAGGCGAGTATAGCAGGATGGGGATTGGGGAGAGGGCGGGGAGCGAGGAGCGAGGAGCGGGGAGCGGGGAGTGAGGAGTGAAAAGTGAAAGACCGCCTAACCCGAGGGGCCTACTTTCGGCCGATCTCAGCTTCCAGCTCCCGGCTTCCTGATCCATCGAGCGAAGACGCGAAACGCGAGACGCGAAACGCGAAACGCGGCAAGGAAAACGCCTCAATCTCTATCTCGGTGTCCTTCGTGTCTTGGTGGTGAATGCCTCACCTCCGCCGCACGGCTCGGCATCCCGGGGTCCCGGCATCCCGGCATCTCGGCATCTCGGCATTTCCTCATCCCCTCATCCCTTCATCACGACATCTTCAAATTTCCCCTTCCCCTTGACCGCATCGGGCCCGCACCTTATGTTCAAAGGGACTGCGGGGGGAAGCCTTGGACGACCGGCCTGAATTACTCGCGGCACCATGAAGGGACTTCTTCAGACTCGGCGCTGGTGGCACGCGCTCCGTGCCTGGTGGCTCGCGGCGCTCCTTGGCGCCGGGCTCGCGAGCGCGGCCCTGGCGCAGCGGCCCGCCCTCCGGGTCTACACCATCGACGACGGCCTCAAGTTCTCACAGGTCTTCGCGGTCTTCCAAGATTCGCGCGGCTTCATTTGGGCGGGCACCTCCTACGGCACGGGACGATATGACGGCAGGGCCTTCGCCAACCTCACGACCGGCGAGGGCTTGCCTCACGACTCCGTGAAGGCCTTCGCGGAAGACGGCGAGGGCCTCATCTGGGTCCTGACCCAGGAGGGTCCCGCCGTCCTCCGTGCCACGGACGCCTCCAATGGGTCTCCCCTGGTCGTCCCCTTGCCCGAGGGGGCTCGAAGTCTCGCGGGCCGGAAGTTCACGTCCATGGCCGGCGGGCGGGGGGCCGTATGGTTCGCGGAAGGGAAAGAGGTCCTGCGCTGGCGCGGAGGGCGCCTTGAGAGGGTGGTGGCGGGCATCACCGGCAACCTGAGGGGGGTATACCCGATCGGAGCGGAGGATGCATTCGTTGCCACGGACTCGGGCCTCTTCCGGGTGAAAGGGTTGGCGCCTACCCCCGTCGCGGTACCCGCGAGCGTGGGGGCCGTGGCTGGGGTGGTCTCCCTCGGGGAGGCGGTTCTCCTTGTAGGCGAGCGGGGCGTGGCGCGCGGTGAGGGCAGCGGCTTTGCGCTCGATCCCGCCTGGCGAGTTCCTGAAGGCTTCGCGGCTGAGGCCGCCTCGGCGGGAAAGGATTGCCTCGTGCTTACCTCCGGAACCCGGGGCGCGGCCGTCCTTGAGAAGGGAAAGGCCACCGTCGTGATCGACGGCGACCACGGCCTTCCAGGCAATGGGGCCATGGGGGCCATCGTAGACCGGGACGGACTCATCTGGCTGGCCACCGAAGACGGTTTGGTGAAAGTCCTGAACCTGCGGTTGCGTTCTTGGCTCACCCAGCGCGGGGGCCTCGGCGGCATGGTCCTCTCCTTCGCGCGGGAGTTCGGCGGCCCGCTGTGGGTGGGACACACGGACGGGGTCTCACGGCTTGAAGCGGACGGGCGGCTGGTTCCCATGGCCTCGGGCAGGGACGTGGGCGAGGCGTGGGCCCTCCTCGCGCTCCCCGGCGGCACCCTCCTGGTGGGGACGCCCGACGGCCTCGCCGTGGTGGAAGGGGGACGTGCTCGCAGGCTTCGCGTTCCACCCGAACTGGGCGGCCGGCGCATTTTCGGTTTGGCGAGCGATCCTCAGGGGCGGGTTTGGGTGGCTGCCCTCGGAGGCGTGACGCGCTTTCGTTGGGACAGGGCCCGGCACGCGCCGGCGGACCTGGAGCGCATGGTGCCCGGTTCGGACGAGGACTGTTCGGCCTGCGAAGCCCGAGGGCTTTCCATCGCGAAGGACGGGACCGTCTGGATCGGAACCGACGGCCAGGGCGTGCTGGCCTTTTCCAAAGGAGGCCTTCGGCGCTTCGGCTTGGCGGAGGGGTTGCCGAGCCTCGTGTGCCGCGCCGTACTCGCTCGCCCCGAAGGCGTGTGGGTGGGCACCGACAAAGGACTGTGGCGGCTGTCGGGCGGAAGGGCCGAGGCCATGGATACGGTCAATTCAACCCTGGGCGACCGCTACATCGTCGCCCTCGCGGCCGAGGCACAATCAGACGCGGTATGGGTGGCGTGCTCGTACAGTGTGGTGCGCGTGCGCGGGGAGCGGGTGGAAGCCATCCTGGATCACTCCCGGGGGCTGGCCGGTCCTTCCACGACGGCGGAACATTGCCTCCTGGCCGAACCGGGGCGCTTGTGGGTGGGCATGGCGGGGGGCTTTTCTGAGGCCGACGCCGTCGCGGCAGTCCGCCTGCCGCCTCCTCCGGCCGTGGGGGTTCTGGCGGCGCTGGACGGTGAGGGGCGGCGGGTGGCGCCGGGCGGCCGGCTGGCCTTCCCCATCCACGATCTGTCCGTTTCCTTCTTCTCGCCCACTTACCACGCCGAAGAGACGACCCGGTTCCTCTACCGGCTTGCCGGGTACGACGAGCGCTGGTCGGATCCGCAGTGGGAGAGGAAGGCCCATTTCACGAACCTCTTCCCGGGCTCGTACGTCTTCGAAGTGCGGGCCGTCGCTCCCGACGGACGGGGAAGCCTGGAGCCGGCCCGCGTGCCCTTTGAGGTGGAGGTGCCCTGGGGACTGGCCTTCGCCGCCTTGGGCACATTGGTGGTGCTCACGGCCGCCGCGGCGTGGGCCGTGTCCGGGGTCCGCACGCGGCGCGTCCGCACGCGCAACGAACAGCTTGAGCGGCAGGTGGCGGAGCGGACGGCCCTCCTCGCCAAAGCCAACCAGCGCCTGGAGCTCCTCGCCGCCACCGATGGCCTGACGGGGATCGCCAATCGCCGGGTCTTTCAAGACCATCTCCAAGGGGAGTGGAACAGGGCATTGCGAGCCGGAACGGACCTATCCCTCCTCATGATCGACGTGGATTTTTTCAAGGCATACAACGACGCCCTCGGACACCAGCAGGGAGACGAGGGCCTGCGGCGGGTGGCCGCGGCCGTGGCCGCGCACGCCGAACGCCCCGGCGACCTGGCGGCGAGATACGGGGGCGAGGAGTTCGTGGTGGTCCTGCCCGGCGCGGGAGCGGAGGGTGCTCGCGCCGTCGCGGAGGACATCCGTGCCGCCGTGGCGGCCATGGCCCTGCTCCACCCGAAATCATCCGTGGCGGACCACGTCACCGTCAGCATCGGCGCCGCCACGCGGCGGCCCGCACATCAGGATGCATCCCGTGACCTGGTGGCCGCCGCCGACGAAGCCCTCTACCGGGCCAAGCAGGAGGGCAGGGACAGGGTGGTTGTTGGAGCGGGGAGTGAAAAGTGAAAAAGTGAAAGACCACCTAACCCGAGGGGCCTTCTTTAGATGGCGCTCAGGTTCCTGATTCATTGAGCGAGACGTGAGACGCGGGAGACGACCGGGTGATCGGGTGATCCGGTGATCTCGTTTCCCAAATCCCAAATCCGAAATCTCCTTCCCCATTTCCCCCCTCTCCCTCGCCGCGTCCGTTGTACAATGATCTTCAGGAGGCCAGCCATCATCCGAAGCCTGTGTGCCGTGCTTTCTATCCTTCTGAGCGCGGGTGCCCTGGGCGCGGCTCGGCCCCTGCCCGCATCCCCTTACGCCGTGCACGTGGACGGGGATCCTCGGGAGGCCTTCCTGCTGGGGGCGGCGCCCCTGCTCCAATACGACGCCGTGTCGGGGGCGCGGGATGGCAGCGTGCGCGCCTACGCCCTGGCCGTGAGGGACGGCCTCTATGTGGCCATCCTCTCCACGGAGTCCGTGTGCCTGGGGGGAACAACCCCCGTGGGGCAAACGCCCTCGCCTGCCGTCCCCAAAGGCAAAGCGCCCCCGCCTGCCATGCCTCCAGCATCACCGGGCCAGGCCTTGCTGCGAGACTGGATGGCGGTCCGGGTGCAGGGGGCGAAGGATGTCCTCTTCGTGCTGGATCCCGAAGGACGCATCGTGTCCCTGGACGAAGAGGGCGATGCTTCGGGGCTGTCCGGCCTGAGCTGGTGCGCCGCGGAGTCGCACTTCGGCCACACATGGGCGGGGGAGTGGCTGGTCCCCTGGAGCGTCCTGGGCCTCAAGGCCGGGGACACGTTCCGGCTCTCGGCCCTGAGAGGCCGCAAGCTGGTGGCCGGCGGCATGTCCCTCGAAGTGCTCAACACGTCCTCTCCCCAGCCCTCCTCCTCCCGGTGGGGCGGGGACGGGCCGTCCTTCCTCATCCCAGCGTCTTTCCCCTCGCCCCTCGCTTCTCCTGAAGCCCTGGTTCCCTTCGAGGTGAGGCCCTTCCTTCCTGATGGCGCCGGCCGCCCCGCCTGCGAGGAGGCCTCGCCGGCCGGCGAGTTCGTCACCGCGTGGCTGGAGTGCCCGGCCTCGGCCGATCCCATCCAGGTGACGGTGTCGGGGCCCTTGGCCGGGGCCGAGGTCTTCCGCGTGGACTTCTGGTGGCAGGCGGGGACCCGTGAGGAGCAGGACGCGCTCTTCCCTGCCCGCGTGGCCTTGGGGGCCGGAGACGTGCTGGTGGCCGAGCGCCTTTTCCCCGCCGGAGCCTCCGGGCTTCCCCCCAGCCGGTGGCCCACGAGGGTCTATCTCCGGGCGCGCGTGCCTTCGGGCGCCCCCCCGGGTGCCATGGCCTCCTCCATCCAGGTCGCCGAGGGAAGACGAAGCTTGGGCGAACTGGCGTGGAGCATTGAGGTAGCGCCCCCTCTGCCGCCGACGCGGCGCGTGGCCGGCATGTACTACCTCGACAGGGAACCGGCCCGCTGGACCACCGACTTGCGAGATATGGCAGACCACGGCTTCAACGCCGCCACGTGCTATGCCCGCGGCGAGGCGGCCTGGGAGCGGTTCGTGGCCGCAGCCAGGGAAGCGGGCATGGACGGGGCCTTCGCCATGGACACGGCGGGACTCAAGGCCCTCCCCGGCGCGTGGGCCTACACGGTGGATGAGCCCACGTCGCCCCAAGCCTTGGCCCGGGTGCGGCGCATAGCCCCCGAGCTGCGGGCCCGGGGGTTCAAGGCGTGGACCGCCCTCTGCTGGCCCAACTCCCTGAGCCTGGCCAAGGTTCTGGACGGTTACGCCCTGGATCCCAACCTCGTGCCCCTGGCCGGGCCCCGGGGGCTTGCGAAAGGCCGATGGACCTACGTGCAAGGCCTGCGCGAGGACCCCTTTTTCAACCGCATTTGGGCGGGGATCTTCTCGCACGCTTTCGGTCTTTCGGGCTTCTGGGTCTTTTGCTACGCCGCAGGGGTGGAGGGAGACACCGACTGGAGCCATCCCTATCTGCGCCACGACGTCTGCGTGGAGAACGGGCCAGGGGGCACGCGGATCCAGACCGTGGAGTGGGAAGCCCTCCGAGAAGGCCTTTTGGACTCCCGCCTTCGGGAGGCGCTGGGAGCGGATACTGGCCAAGTGGACGATCGGTTCCCGGACGTCGCGGCGGCCCTTTCAGGCGAATATTGGAAGATGGACCGGACGAGGTGGAGCGCCGAAGCCTACCGCCGGGCGCTGGTCGAGGAGTGGGACGCGGCACGGGACGCGACGACGCGATGAGGGGAGAGAACGGGCCAAGAACGCGGGGCGCTGGTCCGTTCCGTCTCCCGCGCTCGGGAAATTGAGCCATGGAATAATCGCCGCGGGCGAGAGCGTTCCTCAGGAACAACCGGACGACCATTCCTTGGGAGGGCATTGGGTGCGCCTATGTTTGGCGGTATATTGGCGAGGTGGTGGCATATATAGGGTTTCGCGCCGTTCCCTCTCTGCAGCGCGTATAGAGGCTCACCCAGTTCAGCTCCATATGCCATCATGGAGGACGGGGAACGGAAGCCATGCCCTTGACACGGTTGAATAAAGGCGCTATAAAACGGAAATATAAGGTGTATTAGTTAGCCTTGGATTCATGAGGAGGCAGGAATGGACATGAGGAAGGTGCTTGCCGTAGCGTTCGCAGTGGGGCTTGCGTGCTCGGTTTGGGCAGGAGATGGCATCCCTATGGGCAGCGCCGTGTTTTATCCCTCCATCGAGGCGGTGTATACCCACACGGACAACCTGTATCTGCAAGATAAATCCATGCCCTTCGGGAACATCAGCGGCCACTTCTGGGCGATCCGCCCCGCAGTGGGCTTCGAGTTCCCCTTCCAGCAGAGCTATTTCAGGGTGGACTTGGGGTACCAGTACCAGGACTACAGCAACAACTACAACCTCGCCACGCACGACACGTACACAGCGGACATCAAGGGCGTCTTCAAGCTCGGCAGCACCACGACCCTGACCCTCCAAGACAACTTCATCCGCGGCGTGCAAGAGGTGAACAAGTTCGATCCGGGCGGCGAGCAGTACTACAGCAACACCCCTTTCAACAACAACAATTTGAGGGTCGGCCTGGACTTCTCCGTGAGCAAACTTAACACCATCGGGGTGTACGGGCTGTACAACAAGGTCCATTTCACGGATGTAAACACGACGTACCAGACCCCCTTCTTCGATTATCACCAGGCGGGCGGCGGCCTCGTGTGGAAGTACAGCTTCAGGCCCAACGCCGTTTGGCTCTTGGACGGCCGGTATCTTAAGAATACGCCGGACACACAGGTGTGGGACTACGCGCTGTACACCAACGTGAACGGCAAGAAGTACGACTCGGTGCAGGTCCTCACGGGCGTAGACGGGGCGCTGGGCAGCCGCTTGACGGGCTTTGCCAAGGCCGGCTGGTCCCGCCTTAAATTCGACAACGGCTTCTCCAATTTCAACGGCTTCGTGGCCGATGCGGGGCTGACCTACAGCGCCACGGAGTTCTTCCAGGTTCAGCTCGACCTGAACCGCATGCCCTATCAGTCCGCCTACAACGTGAACAACTATTACACCTCCACGGGCGGCGATCTGGCCCTGCACCACCAGCTCTCCCGGTACGTCTTCTGGTCGGCGGGCTACCATTACCAGGAGAACGCCTATCCGGACCGGACTGAAATGTACCCCCTGGGGCCCATGTCTCCCACGACCTACGAGTTCCTCCTCACGGGGGGACAGACGCGCAAGGACAAGATCAACCGCGCCTTCGCCGAGCTGGGTTACCACTTCAGCAAGCAGCTCAGCCTGAAGGCCAACTATCAATATGAAGACCGGAACAGCACCATCAAGTATTACGACCTTACGGGCATCCACCGGCCCTACAGCTATACGGAGAACCGAATCGCCGTGCAGGCCCAGTTCGGCTGGTAGAGCGCTGGACACAAGCGGCAAGACCGGGCGCCGCTTCAAGGGGCGCCCGGTTTCTTTCTTTTCGCGTGACGAGGAAATGCGCTTTGAGCTCCCATGGTTTATAGTATTTCACCTTTGATGGGGAGACCCATGCGGTGTCGCAGCCGGTGTTCTGCGTTCTTCGGAGTCTTGGCGCTCGGGGCGTTGGTCCTGGGCGCGCCTTTGCCTGCCGGGGCCGCCACGGCGGATCCGGCCGTCAAGGGAGTTCCGGGCGACCTGACCATCTCGTCGGAAACGCCCCTTGGGGTCCGGAATGAGGTCGGGAAGGATACCGTCCGGTGGTTCCTTTCCACCGCCGGTGGCGTCCAGGTTCCCAAGGGCCTGGAGGGTATCGTCACGCCCGCTTCGGGTGGGTTGGTCATCGAGCTGCCCCTGAGCGCCGGACCCGTCGTCACTTGGGAGGGCAACATCCTGAGGGCCAAGTGGTCCGCCGGCGGGGGGGGTCGGCCCAGCCGCGGCGGCGACGCCTTCGCCGTGGACACGCCCCCGGCCTATCCCCTAGGGCCCGGCGACAAGCTCCAGATCACCGTGTACAACGTGGATGACATGAACCAGACCGTGACCGTGGACCCGGCCGGCTACATCACCTTCCCCGTCCTCGACAAAGTGCTGGTCCAGGGCCTCTCCGTGAACGATCTCCAGAAGAAGTTCGAGGACCAGCTCGCCCAGTTCGTTAAATCGCCCCAGGTGAGCATTCAGCTCATCGAGTACGGGAGCCGCTTCGTGAACGTCCTGGGCCAGGTCCGCATGCCCGGCCGCATTCCTCTCAAGGGAACCTTTAAGGTGCTTGACGCCATCAGCCAGGCCGGAGGGTTTACGGACAGCTCGGGGGACGTGGAGATCCAGCGGCGGGACTCCGCGGGCCAGCTCCAGAGCAAGGTGTTCTCCAAGGAGGAGCTCCTCACCGGGAACAGCGAAAAGGTGAACATCTACGTGCGGGACCAGGACGTGATCAACGTTCAGATGATCAAGTCGGTCTACGTGAACGGGGAGGTCAAGAGCCCGGGGCCCTTTCCCTACAGCCGCGACATGACCCTCCTGAGGGCCATCACCCGCGCGGGAGGCTTCACGGACTGGGCCAACAAGGGCAAAGTGGACATCTTGAGGGAAAACGGAGGCAAGACCAAAGTCATCCACGTGGATGCGGGAGATGTGGAACGGGGGAAAATCCCCGATGTTCCCCTGCTCCCCAACGACCAGGTCGTGGTTCGAGAGAGGAAGTTCTTCTAGTGCCCGACAACACCCCATCCCCGCCCCTCCAGCAGGAGTTCGCCCCCGCCCAGGATCTGGATCTCCTTCACTGGGTGCAGATCCTTTGGGACCAGCGGTTTTGGATCGGTGGAGTCACGCTGGCCGTGCTGATCCTCGTGGCCCTCTATACGTTCCTGGCGACTCCCATCTATTCGGCCACGGCCACGGTCTACGTTCAGAGCTACAGCCGCCAGCCCATGAGCGGGTTCAACCCCATGGGCGCGAGCTCCTGGATGGAAGAGCAGAAGTTCTACAACTCGCAGCAGCAGATTATGACCAGCAGCACCGTCATGCAGGAAGTGGTGGACCGCCTCAAGCTCCAGAACCACCCGGCCTTTCAAGGGAGCAAGGACCCGGCGGCGGTTCTGGCGGGGATGACCAAGGTGGATAACGTCCGGGACAGCGCCCTCTTCCGGATCACCGTCATGGCCCCCTACAAGGACGACGTGGCCCTGTGGGCCAACACCATCGCCGCCGTGTACGCCGACCAGCAGCTCCGGGACGCCCTCGACTACATCTCCAAAGCCAACAGCGTCATGCTGGGCGAGGCGCGCAAGATGCAGGACGAGTACTCCCGGCAGCAGACCACCATGACCAACTCCCTCGAGGCGTCCGGCTCCTACTTCCCGCAGAACCAAAAGGACATCCTGGACAAGCAGATCGGCTCCCTCAGCGAGCGCCTCACGGAAGTGGGCGTGAAGGAGAGCGAGGTGGCCGCCATCGCCTCCCAGCTCGAGAGCTGGCAGCGCTCGGGGGGCGACCCGCTGAGCGTCCCCGCCGTGGCCCAGGACCCGTCCGTGCAGGACCTGGCCAAGCAGTACAACGACCTGAACCGAGAGCTGGGCCGCCTCCTGGCCAAGTTCACCCCCAAGCATCCCGACGTCCTCAAGAAGCAGGATGAAATCAGGGCGCTGAAGGACCGCATCAGCCAGCAGGCGCAGATCGTCCTCGGCACCTATAAGAACCAGCTCGCGGCCCTCCGCGCCGAGAAGGCGAACCTCATGCAGGACCTGGACGGCGCGAGACGCGAGGGCCTCCAGTTCGTCGAAGGGGCCTCCAAGGGCGAGGGCCTCAACACCAGCAGCGCCGCCATCAAGAAGTACATGGACCTGCTCTACGACAAGATGCGCGAGTTGAACGTGAGCAGCTCGCTCCTATCAAGCAACATCCGCCTCGTGGAACCGGCCCAGACCCCCGGCGCGCCGGTCAAGCCCAACAAGCGCATGAACCTCCTCATGGGGCTCCTCTTCGGGCTCATGCTCTCGGTGGGGAGCGTGGTGGGATGGCAGTACCTGGACACCACCGTGAAATCCGTGGAGGATCTGGAGACGCGCATGGGGGTCCCCCTTCTGACCATGATTCCCAAGTTCATGGCAACGACGGAGAAGGTGGGGGCGGAGGCCTTTCAGACCCTGCGCACGGCCCTGGTCTTCGGCGCCGAAAACCACCAGAACATCATCCTCGTCACCTCCGCCAGTCCCAAGGAGGGCAAGACGAGCGTCGCGGCCAACCTTGCCAAGACCCTCGCCTCCGCGGGGGACCGGGTTCTGCTCATGGACTGCGACCTGCGCAAGCCGAGCATCCAGCGCATCCTCAAGGCCCCACCCGGGGTGAAGGGCCTCACCAACTACCTGGCCGAGCGCAGTGCCCTCATTGAGGAATACGTCGTGGCCGGACCACAGCCCAACCTTCACGTGCTCTATTCGGGCCCCACGCCGCCCAATCCGCCCGAACTCTTCTCCATGAAGCGTTTCAAGGACCTGCTGGATCGCTTCCAGAAGGAATATGCCTGGGTCATCATTGACTCACCCCCGTGTTTGTCCATCTCCGACGCCCTCATACTGGGCGGCATGTCCAGCAGGGCCATTCTGGTGGCCCGGTACAAGAAGACCCAGAAACCCCTTCTGGAACGGGTTCTCGTGACCCTGAAGCGTGCGAACATCCAGATCACTGGGGTCGTGCTCAACGCAGTGGAGACCCAAAGCTCGTACTATTACGATTATTACTACTATAATCACTACTACTACTCCACCGGTACCGAGCCCAAGCGTTTGCCCTGGATCATGGGCAAAGTCGGAGGCTGGAAGGAGATGGTCGGTGGTAAACGCCGGGGCCGAACTTACCCGGACTGAGCGTACGATGCACACCATGGAAGTTTAGACGGGTATTGACAGCCCCGAAGTGGTGCTCTACATTCTAGGTTAGACGTAGGCCAAGGAGGGTTAGGCGATGATCAGGAAGACAATGGTTCTCACGCTCGCGGGTCTCGCGTTAATGGCGTGCAGCCTGCTTTGGGCGGCCAACACGAACGATCCCATCAGTCAGGGCGATTTCGCGGTGCTGCTCGCCTCCAACCTGAAGGCCCCCGCCCCCGCCGGTGGATGGACCCCCACGTCGGCCGGGTCGTTCCTCTCCAGCCTCGGGCTCAGCCCTCTTTCCGGGACGTGGGATCCGGCCGCCAAGATGAATGACGGCAACTTGGTGCATATCCTCCGGCTCATGGGCCAGCCCTACTATTCGCCCGAACCCGACAGCCTCGTGACCTGGGGCAAAGCCTACGCGGTGATAGCTCAGTTCAACGATTTCTTCTCCACCTATCCCGTGAGCGCACGTACCGCCAGCAACGACACGACCACGCACATTTACACGGGCATGGGCGCCTCGTCCGCTGGAGCCCCCGCTCCCGCTTCGCCCTCCAGGCCCTGATTCGCCTCCAAGGTTAAGCAGTCACGGGCCGCGGCCGACGCCGCGGCCCGTTTTGCGTTCAGGAGGCCGCTCTTTGGGTTCATCTCTGTGGCGCGGGCGCCCAGCCCGCGAACCTCCGGAGTGCGGGAGCTTGCTCCCGCCTAGAAAACCGCGGCAGCAAGGCTGCCGCACTCCATGGTCCCCCAATCCCAAATCCTAAATTCGAAATCCCAAATCTCCCTCCCCTTCCAGCCACCCCGCAGGCCTGCTATCCTACTTACTTCGGCCAGCAGGCCGCCTCGCCGTCGCCCCTTCTAGGAGACCTCGTGAACGATAGGACACCCGGCGGCACTCCGACCCCCACCGACGGTCCAGCCGACCGTTTTGCGACGCGGGGCGACTACTACGCGTGGAACGACGAGATGATCCGCCGGTACGACCCGGCCAAATACTACCGTTTCTCCATCATCCGGGTCCTCGAACACGCGAGATTCCGCCACATCCTGGGTGCCCTGCGCCGTCACGGGCGCGGGGGACGCTTCTTGGAGGTGGGGTGCGGGCACGGGTTCTTCCTTGCCGAGGCGGTGCGCAGCGGCCTATTCGCCGCGTGCGCCGGTGCGGACATCTCCATGATGTCGCTCCGGGAGGCCTCCCTGCGGGCCTCGGGCGCATGTCTGGTGCAAGGAGACGGGGAATCCCTGGCCTTCCGGGAGGGGGCCTTCGACGCCGTCTGCCTCACGGAAGTCATCGAGCACGTCCCCGACCAGGTCGCCGTCCTTCAAGAGGCCGCCCGGATGCTCGCTCCCGGCGGCATTCTCGTGGTGACCGCCCCCAACGAAGCCCTCATCAACCGCCTCAAGGCCGTGGTCTACGGCCTCAAGCTCGACCGGCTCCTCTTCTGGAGCTACAAGCCGAGCCAGCGCATGGACGAGGAATGGCACCTCCACGCCATGAGCCGGGAAGCCCTCCGGCGGATCGTCATCCTGGCGGGGGGATTGAACCCCCTCCGCTGGGTTCGCCTTCCCTACGCCTTTCTTCCCATGCGCACCCTCGTGGTCTGCACGGTGGCCACGCGAGAGCCCGGTAAGCCATCGCCTGCACCCCAGTCGAAGTAAGACCCTCTCTGCTACAATGACCCCGCATGGACGGGGCAGCCTCCACCATCGCCACCGCAGAATCTCCAGGCCAGCGCCTGCGCAGGCGGGCGTACGAGAGCCTCCCTCTGCTCGTGTGCCTCCTCGCCGTGGCCTTCCTCTCGGTTCGCATCAACAAGGGCATCTATCTGGGAGATGAAGGTGCCGTGTGTATGGGAGGTTGGCGCATCTCCCAGGGAGAGACTCCCAACGCCGACTTTTTTCAAATCGAAACGCCGCTGAGCTTCTACGTCGAAGGCTGGACCTTCGACGTCTTCGGCCCTTCTGTCCTAGCCGATCGATCCTTGGGCTTTGTGTACGGCCTCCTGCTGATCGCCCTGGTATACGCCCTTGCCGGGGTGCTCCTTCGAAACCCCTTGCTCCGGGCGGCGGCCCTTTCCGCGCTCATCCCTTTTGGTGTGGGGGCATGGCCCTTCCCTAGCCACCATTGGTTGGTGGATCTCTGCCAACTGGCCTGTCTATGGTGCCTCTGTCTTGGGATTCGATCGGGCCGAGCGTCTTGGTTGGCCTTGGGCGGAGTCGTGGCAGTGGCGGGGGTACTGAGCCTTGAGGATCAAGGGATCTATGGCCTCCTTGCCGCAAGCATTCTTCTCCCTGCGACTCTTCCGCCTCTCCATCGACTTCGCCTCAGCCTCGGTTGGCTCGGCGGGGTCTGTGCTGCAGGGCTTGCGGCGATAGTCCTTCTCTTGTCCAAAATGCCACTCGACCAACTCTGGTATGACTGGGCCGTTTTCCCGTTGACTCAGTACGGTGGTGGACAGGGCAGCATGTGGGCCGCCGGTGGAGGGTGGAGCGAAATCGTCCGAGGGCTTACCTGGAGCGAGTTTAGCGCATACCCATACTATATCTCTGCGACCCTCATCAGCTATGGACTTCTATCCCTCCTGCCCTTCTTAGCGGTGGCCGGAGGTGCGCTCTGTATGAAGACGCGCTGGCCTTCTCTCCCGCTCGCGGGGGCGCTCTTGGCGATCGGAGCGGCTTTTCTTGGGTGCGCCGCCCACCGATGGTCGCTCATGAATCTGACTTGGGCTTCTTCGGGGCTGGTGCTTATGGTTGCCGTCGCCGCCGATGGGCTCTGGGAGGCCAGGCACCGCTGGGTACGTCTTGCCGTCCGTGGGACTGCTGCACTGCTCCTTTTGGTCTTCGGCGCGTTCGGAGCGGTCGGTTTCTGGCATCAAAGCACGTCTGCGCAGTACCCGGTTGTGGCACCCGCAGGGAGTCTTTCAACTTTTGACGGCCGTCAGGCTACGGCCCTTCAGGCGTTCATCGACGCCATTGGCCACGAGGTGCCCCCTGGTGCCTCTGCCTTCTGCTGGGGCTACATCCCCATGGTCAACTTCTTGACAGAGCATCCTAATCCCACTCCTTTCAACCTCATGGTAACTTCCCCGCCCTACAACAGCGCAAGACAGGTATCGGCATGGATTAAGGCCTTGGACCGTGATTCCGTCCAGTGGGGCTTCAGCCATGCCTTCCCCCTTCAACCCGGCGATCCCGCCGCGGCTTACCTGAAAGCGAACTACGCCCCCGCCTGGACCAACGGCGCCTATACGCTGTGGCGGCGAAAGAGCCAGTACCCGATTCCCCGGTGACTACCCTTCCTAGTCTTTCGAGCGTTGCGAGATCTGAAGTGGAAGCCTAAAGTAGAGGGGGTGAGTGATACGTCGGGGGAGGACGGATGGCCAGGGAGCGTTCCAGGTGATCAAGGACCAGAAGGTTATTGTCGTCATGCCCGCGTACAATGCGGAAAAGACGTTGCTTCGCACCTACGAGGACCTCCCTCACGAAATCATCGACGAGGTGGTCATCGTGGATGATCAGAGTCAAGACGGCACCATCGCCCTCGCGCGGCGGCTGAAGGCACACGTGATCCAGCACGAACGGAATCAAGGGTACGGCGGCAACCAGAAGACCTGCTACCGGACAGCGCTGGGGCTCGGCGCCGACATCGTCGTCATGGTCCACCCCGACTATCAGTACTCGCCGAAACTGTGCGGGGCCATGGCGTGGATGATCGCTTCCGATGAGTACGACATGGTTCTCGCCTCGAGGATTTTAGGGGGAGGCGCAAGGAGCGGGCGGATGCCATGGTGGCGGTACATCGCAAACCGGAGCCTGACTCTCCTCGAAAACATCCTTCTCGGCACCAAATATTCGGAATTCCACACTGGGTATCGGGCTTACTCCCGCAAGGTTTTGCAGGCCCTTCCTCTCTCCGAGAATTCGGACGATTTCGTTTTCGATAACCAGGTCATCGCCCAGGCCGTTCACTTCGGATTCCGCATCGGTGAGGTCTCATGCCCCACGCGTTACATGGAGGAGGCCTCCTCCATTAATTTCCAGCGCAGCGTGATTTATGGATTCGGCGTTTTAGGCACGGCCGTCGCCTATAGAATGAACCGCATGGGGTTCTTAAAGAGCCGCCTTTTCTCGCAACAAGGCCGTCGTCTGGACATGTGACGGACGTTTCGCTTGGTCACGTTCCCGCGCTGAGATCTGCGCGCCATCTAGAGCGAGAAGGGGAGGCCAGGGTGATCGATCCCGCCGTCTACCGTCCACCAAACAGTGATGCCGATGGGCATGCGGTCGCCGGTGGCCCGAACATTAGAAGCTCCAGAGCGCCGCTTCTTGTAACCCTGGGATTGGCTGCCCTGACTCTGCTAGCGTTCTCACCGCTTCTTGGTGCGGACTTCATCAATTATGACGATCCCATGTTCGTGACCGAGAACGCGCACGTCCAAGCTGGCCTCACTTGGGAGGGATTGCGGTGGGCCTTCACGACCCTGCACATGGGGTTTTATTATCCCCTGACCCTCATCTCCCACATGTTGGACTGCCAGATTTACGGTCTGCACGCCTGGGGGCACCACCTCACGAGCCTTCTGATCCACGTGGCAAACGCCCTACTCCTCATGGCGGTCCTGCGACGCGCCACGGGTGCCCTTTGGCCAAGCACCCTTGTGGCGGCATTGTTCGCACTGCACCCGCTGCACGTCGAGTCCGTGGCGTGGATTGCAGAGAGAAAGGACGTGCTGAGCACCTTCTTTCTCATGCTGGCCCTCCTGGCCTATGTCGCGTACGCCAAGCACCCCTCGCTAGGCCGATACGCCGCGGTTTTGGGTCTCTTCCTTTGCGCCCTTCTTTCCAAGGCCATGACGGTGACCGCGCCCTTCCTCATGCTGCTCATGGACTACTGGCCACTGGAAAGAGTGGGATTTGGATGGGGGCGGGTTTCGAAAGCCCCCCCCGTCCAGGAAGGGGAGAGCGGCCTTCTTTCGCCCTGGCGACTCTTGGCTGAAAAGGTCCCGTTTCTTATCCTATCCGCAGGTTTCGTGGCGATCACCATCGTTGCGCAGCACGGCGCCATTACGCCGCTGGAGCGAATACCTTTCCTGATGCGCTGTCAAAACGCCCTCATCTCTTATGCTGGGTACCTCGCCAAGCTCTTTGTTCCGGCCAACCTGGCGATTTTTTATCCCTTCCATATCCAAGCCGTGACGATTCCGAAGGCCCTCCTTGCCATGACACTCCTTGTGCTGGTCATGGTGCTTGCTTGGCGGCTTCGCCGCCGCCGACCTTACGTCCTCATGGGCTGGCTCTGGTACCTTGGCGCGCTCGTTCCCGTCATCGGCATCCTCCAAGTGGGAGGCCAGTCCTCGGCGGACCGCTACACCTACGTTCCCGCCATTGGGATTTTCATCATCCTGGCCTGGGCTGCCGTTGAGATTCCGCTGCGCAGTCTAAAAGCGAAGGTGGCTGCAACGGCGGGGGCGGCGCTTGTGATTGTAGCCTTGAGCGCGGCCACCTGGGTTCAGGCCCGCACATGGCGGACTAGCGTCACCCTCTTTGAGCATGCGGCCAAGGTCACTCGCGACAATTATTTGGCCCACACCATGCTTGGAGTGGCCCTTCAGAAGGAGGGCGACTTGCGGGGGGCGTTGGATCAGCTCAAGGAGGCCGTCCGCCTCGCCCCCGATTATGTGGACGCCTGGGGCGATCTTGGAAACCTTTTCGAGCGGCAGGGGAAGCCGGAGGAGGCAGCCGCCTGCTACGAGCGAGTGGTTGTCTTGTCTCCCGAGGACGACAGAGCATACAACAACCTGGGCATGGTCCGCGAAGGGCAGGGGCGTCTCCCGGAAGCGGAACGCTGCTTCGCCAAAGCGGCTGCCCTGAAGCCTTCGATGGTGGCCTACTCCATCCAACTGGGGAGGATTCAGGCGCAGGAAGGGCACGATCAGGAGGCCCGACGCAGCTTTGAGCACGCGGTTGCCTCAGAGCCTCAATCGGGAAAGGCATGGTACTACCTCGGCCTGCTCGATTTGCGGGCCGGCCAAATCCCGCAGGCCGAGGCTCACCTTAGGAAGGCAGCGATACTGACTCCTGCTGGGGAGTTGGCGCACCTCAAGCTTGGGGAGATTCTGGAAAGACAAAAGAGATTCGATGAAGCCGAAGGGGAGTATCGGGAAGCTCTCCGCCGCGGTCCCAGGCAAGGTGAGGCTTGGCTGGGCCTGGCCCGGATCGCCGCCGCCCGTGGCCGCTCCGGCGAAGCGCGGGAGGATGAGGCCCTGGCCAAGCATTTTTCCGAGGGAACTCAAAGTCCCGCCCAGGGCGTGTTGCCTAAATGAAGCGGCCTAGAAGCACCCAGACCGTGGCGGAGGAGGCATCCGGGACCCATCCAGGTCCCTCTGGGCGCCGGCTCAAAGAACTTGCCACGATCCATGGAGCCCTGCTGGCGGCTACAGGCGCCGCGGTTCTTTGCCGAGGATACTACTTTGGCAAGGAGGATCAGGCCCTTTACCTTCCCTTCGTCTTAAAGTGGAACGACTCTACGCTCTTCCCTCACGACCCTCTTCTGCAACAAGGCTTCGCCAAGCTTTCCGGCACTTGGGCCGCCGTTTCGCTCCTTACGCGCTTTGTAGACCTTCAGACTCTGTGTCTGCTGCTTTATATCCTGGCCAGCTACCTCGTCCTCTGGCTTACGTACAGGACGGCCCTCGCTTGGTGGGGGGACCGGCCGTCCGCCTGGCTCGCCGTGGTTCTGTGGATTCCGACGTTCCCCGTCCCCGGGGTCGCCAACGACACCTTCGACGACTATTTTACCCACCGGCTCGTGGGGACGATCTTCGCTATGGCCGCACTTGGCGCCGTTCTTCAACGCCGGAAGATCGTCGGCGGGATCAGCGCCTTCCTGGGCGGCCTCGGGCATCTGGTTTCGATCGTTCCCGCAGTGGGCGGCGGGGTCCTGGCGACCCTGGCCCGCCGACGGTGGGGCGCGGCCGCTTGGCTGGCCGGGGGCTTTGCCCTGGCGGTTCTGCCGCTGCTGGTGCTCAAGGGGGGGGTGTCGAGCGAGTGGCGGTATACGGGCCAGTGGCGCGACCTTGTCGTGCTGGCCGATTCGGAGCTGTTCCCTCACCTTTGGCTGAGCGGGGTTTGGCCCGACTTGGCGGTCTATGTGGCCGCCTTCTTCGGACTCTATGCTTGGCGCAAGAGAATCGGGACGTATCGAAGCTCAGAGGACGACGTTTTTCGGGTTGGCGTGGGCATCATCCTGGCCGCGGCCGTGGGGTGGCTTGCCTCGATGCTTTACTGGATCCCCCTTGTCCAGCTCTGCCTGTTCAGGGGCTTCCTCTTTCTCATGTGGTTGTTGGCCATCTACCTGGGCGGTGTTTTGGCGCCCTTGCTTCAGGATAGCCGGTGGCCCGTTGCGGTGGCCTCTGCTTGGGTGGCCGGGAGCTGGCTCTCGGGGCACTTCACCCTCGCGGTTTTGAGCGTTCCCGTGCTTGTCGCGGCCGGAGGCTGGCCCCGCTTGAGTGGATGGGCCGCGCACCATTTGGCCGGGATGCGCGGCTTGCTCGTCCTCCTCGTCGGCATGGCGATGATGCTGTGGGGAGGAGACCTTTTGTTCACTCTCTTTGGGTTCAACACTGAGGAATGGTTTCATCAGAAAGGGGCAGAGCTGTTCGCCTTGGCATTCGTGTTGTTCTTCGCCCTGCTTCGGTCGATAAGCGTGAAAGGGCATCGGGTTTCCTTTGCTCTCATTCTTTCAGCCGCCTTCGCTATGGCCGTCGTGCTTGTTCCTCCGCAGGCCCTCGTGGCTTGGGTCCCCTTTCCCGTCAAGGCTGAAATCCGGGCCTTCTACGGCTCCAGAATAGCCCTTGGTTTAGTGAAGGGAGCTGCGAGACAGCGCGAGGCCGCGCAGCGGCTAGCCATGGCCGCGGTGGTGTACGAGGCTGTCCCTAAGAACAGCTCGGTGCTCGTTCCCCCAGATTGGATGGACTTTAGGACAGACACCCAGCGAAGCCCGTATGTGACGTTCAAGGATGGAGCCCCGTCCGAATTCAGCCGTGCCTACGCGGAGGAATGGCTGCACCGTTTGCTTGCGGTTCACGCTGTGAAGAGGACGGCAGGCCGGCTGGTCTTGGACCCCTCGGCAGAACTCACCGATAAGGAAATGCTGGCCTTGAGCCAGAAAGAAGCCTCGTCGCATCTGGACTACGCCATCACCGAAAGAGATTGTGGCTTCCCCCTTCTGGGGCGGGCCGGGAACCTACGCCTCTACCGGATCCCATCCATACCGCCATCGGCTGCCCTTGCTGGCGAGAAAGGGGCGGCACCGTGATGAGGTCTTCCTGGGCGCTGGTCGGTCTTGTTCTTGTCGCGGCTACGGTCATCTACTTCGCCCCCTTCCTCTTCCGAGGCGAGCACGCGGTTGCCTTCAACCTGGAGCAGGCGGCGAGCACCGGGATCCCAGGAGGAGAGCTGATTCCGCGGACCGCAGGCCGTTTTCTCAAAGACAACTCGCCGGTGGTGATCCATTACCCGAACGCCGTTCTCGCGGCCCAAAGCCTTGGTTCGGGCGAACTCCCTACGTGGAATCCCTATACCGGGTGTGGTGCGCCTGCCTTGGGCGGGGGACAGGTCTACCCCTTCTCTGTGTTTTTCTGGCCCTTCTACGGCCACCCCACGCCATGGATGTTCACCCTGGGACTCATCTTGGGAAGCCTTTGGGCGGGCTTGGGAGCCGCCCTCTGGATGAAGAGGTTCGTCTCAGGCTGGGCCCTGGGTCTGGGCGCGGCGCTCTGGGTCTTCAACCCCTGGACCGTCCGGTGCCTGGGATTCAACAACACCTGGGCCGACTGGTGGCTCGGATGGATCTTGTGGTCGTGGCATCTTGCCATCGAGCGCGGGGGAAGGTATTTCGTCCTTCCGGCGGTGTTCATGGCGGGTTCTGTGTACTGCGGCCACCCCGAATCGGCCTTCCTCCTGGCGGCGGGCTCGATGGTCTATGCCTTGGCAATTTGGCTGGCGCAGGACAAAAATGTCCGGCGGCCGGCCTTGAGCCTGGCCGGCAGCGTGGCCTTGACCGGCGTTCTCGCCCTCCTGCTTACGGCGGTTCACTGGGCGCCTCTGCTGGCAAATCTCGCCGAATCGGCCACCTATAAATCCCAAGGCCCATCCGGGCGGCCCTTTTACCCCTTCGGAGCCCTCTTCAATCCCCATTCAGAACTCTACCTTGATCCGGTCCTCTTCTCGCTGGCCTTGCTAGGGCTCATCGCGCTGGGGCGCTCGCGAAAGGGGCGTCCCGCCCTCCTCCTCTTCGGCCTGGGCTTGATTGCCGCCGTTCGGCTTCCTTTTCTTGGACTTATCCGGAGCCTTACCTCTCTAGGAGGCCTCCTGCCAGGGATTTATGCGCGGAGCATTTTTTGGATGGCCCTTTCCCTCGCCGTCGCGCTGGGGATGCAGAGCCTGGCCGAGGCTCCAAAGGCGCTGCGGCTTCAGGGCATCCGGCTCGCGGTTCTCGGCGCCGTTGCCTACGCGGTATTGGCCTGGGCGGACTACCAGTCGGGAGGGATGGCCTTCTTGCTCATCCGAAAGGACCTTCTCGTCTGGGCCGGTGTGGCGGCTCTGTTCCTGGCGCTGGCGTTGGTTTCCCGGCATGGAGGGTTGGCGAGAGCTGGATTTTGGGGAGCCGCCCTCATGCTTGTGCTGGTTCCCCTCGCCATCCAGCGGTTTCAATACCCTCTCTTCAATGCCTTAGACCCTTTGCAGGGGGGCCCCCCCGCCATTTCACAGTTCAAGGCCCTGCCCGGCGCGAGCCACGGCAGGATGGTGGCCGGCACGGGGGGAAACCGCGAGCGGTCCTGGCTGGAACCGAATCTCGCCACCCTTTGGCGGGTAAGAGATGTCCGGATGGTGTCTCCCGTGTTCCTCCGGCGCTATGCCGAGCTCCCGATGGCCATCGGTGGTTCACGGCGATCGCTCGACACCTGGCTCACGTTTGAGGATGTTCCACCCGTCACCTTGGGCCTCCTCGGCGTGGACTACCGGGCCGAGCTGCAGAATGCCGCCTCCGCCACATTCCGCTGGCTTCCCCAGGAGGGGGTCTTGTCGAGGGCGTACCTGGTTCACGAGGTTCTGCCCGTGTCCGGGGAGGAGGAGGCGAAGCGGCTCCTGACACACCTCGCTTCGCAATTCCCCGGCGGAGACCTCGGAGACGGCGCGATCCTTGAGGGTTGGCGGGGACCGGCCTCGGTGGGACATTCTTCGGCCACCGACCACGTGGAGTGGATCGAGGATGGACTCACCAGGGTGCGTCTGCAGACCTCCTCCGAAGCAGGGTGCGTCCTCGTGCTTCTGGACACCTTCGCTTCGGGCTGGAAGGTTACCGTGGACGGCCACCCGGCGCCCATCTATCCCGCCAACTTGGCCTTCCGGGCGGTGGAAGTCCCGTCGGGAGAGCACGAGGTCGACTTTCGCTATCTGCCGGCCAGCGTGACGGGGGGACTCATCCTGACGGGATTGGGATGGCTCGTCGCGGCGTCGCTGGTGTTCTGGAGGAAGTTTCCTCGCGTGGGATCGGGACAGAAGAGCTTGGGAGATGCTGCCGCGAAGGCCCTCTACCATCAGAGTAGGGGTAGAATAGAGGGGGGCGTTGGGGGCGGGCCTCAAGGAGATCCATGGGTGGACGGGCGGTAGCGACAGCGGGCCGTGTTGCGAGGCCGAGGGTCTCGGGCTTCTTGTTCTGGCTCGGCCTGGCAGCGTGCACAGGAGCCGCTGTCCTGATTCGCGGGTACGGTTTCGGCCTGGACGACCAAGCCCTATACTTACCTTTTCTCTATCACTGGAACACGCCCACCCTTTTCCCCCACGATTATTTGCTGACGATGGGGTTGGCCAAAGAGTCCCTGACATGGCCGGTCCTGGCCCTTCTCGGACGATGGACGGGGTTCCCGCCCCTCTTCCTCATCCTGTACCTGCTTTCGACCTTCTGGGGTCTCTATTTTCTCTACCGGACTGCCGAACTCCTTTGGAAGAATGCCAGAGCGGCGTGGATCAGCGTCTTCCTTTGGCTCCCGGCGTTCGATGTCCCAGGCACGGGGATCAATACCTTTGATGGGTACTTCACCACCCGGTGTCTGGGGATCGTCCTGGCCGCCGCCGCCCTCTATTATTTCCTGAAGCAAAGGTCGACATTGTATTTGCTAGCACTCTCTCTCGGTGTTTTCGTCCACGTCATAGACGTCTTCCCCATTGCGGCGGGAATCGGCCTCGCTCTACTGCTGGAGCGCCGATGGGGGGATTGGGCCAAGCTGACCCTGGTACTGGGGATTGCGGGAACCTGCCTTGTGATTTACACGCGGATTCTGGGGGTCCGGCATGACCTCTGGGCCCTCTACACGGGTGCCCGATTCGAGAGCCTCTGGCGCTGGCTCCCCGATTTGTTTCCGCAAGGGCAGCCGGCCTCTGCGCGGACGGCCGTCGCCCTTTATCTCGGAGCAACGGGATTGGCGTTCCTCGTTCATTGGGTGAAGGGGTCTATGGACAAGGCGGAGCGCCGTCTCCTCGGCGTGGTTCTGGGCGTGGTGGTTATGGCCGTCCTGGGAGCCCTTGGCGCCCTTGCCGGGATTGCCCTGCTGGCACAGCTCTCACTCACTCGCGGTCTCCTGTGGGCCTTGTACGCCCTAGCCCTATGGTTCGGGAAGGAAATCGCGAAGTGTCTTAGCCACGGAAAGGCATGGTCCACCGCCCTTGGACTCTTCCTTATCGCGGCTCTCCTCATGGGGTCCGCCCAACCCCTCGCGCTGGCCGTGGCGATCCTCTCGGCCCTTGCCTACGTGAGATCAGAGGAGGCCGGCACAGGGCGAGTCAGCCCGGCCTTGGCGGCATGGCTCGCTGCGCTCGCCGTCCTCACCCTCATGGTGCTGGAAGCCTTGTGGATGGTACGGCTGCCCAAGCTAGGCCTGAACTGGAGCGCTAACGCTCTGCCCGCAACGATTCTGTTGATGGGGCTGGCGGCGCTCTTCACCGTGGCCCTCAGGGATCCCGCCGCCCTCGCCAAGCCTTGGGTGCTGGGCTCTTGCCTCGGATTGGCGCTCATGTTGTGCCCCTCTTACTTCATGATGACACTTTGTGCATGCCGGCCGCCCCTCGCATCCGTCATTCCCGGGGTGGAGGTTGGATACGAGGCGGCGAGAAGAAGCGAGGCCTGGAAAGCCTCTCTGGAGGGCATGGCGGATCTTGTCCGGCGCTCCGTGCCAGCCGATGCAACGGTCATCGTCCCTCCACAGTGGCGCACCTTCCGGCTTCAATCCCAGCGAAGTTCTTTCGTGACCTTCAAGGATTTCTGCGGATGTGCCTACGATGAAGGCTTCTATAGGGAATGGACCCGCAGGGCTGGCCTCATCGGGGCCATTCGTCCCGGGATCTGGACGCTGAACGGCGCCTTGGAAGCTCCCGAAGCCCGATGGGTCTCACTGGCGCAGGCCTATCGGGGAATTAATTTGGATTTCATCGTGACCATGAAGCCGCTCAATTTCCCGGAAGTGGGACGCGTGGACGGCCTCATCCTTTATAAGATTCCTCTGCCGTGAGCGATCCAGCCATTGCTTCCATAGGCGGGCCTAAATCGGTCTCGTGGCTCACTCTCGCCGCCCTTGTGGCGGGCGCGCTGGCATTCTTCTGGCCCCTGCTCACGGGTGCCCACCTCGTGCCCTTCCATGTGCTTGCCGGAGACCCTGCACTGAGAGGAATTGACCTGGCGGCGGACCGTCCCGACTGGCGGATCTTCGACCTGTCCCCGGTTACCATGTTCTATGCGGAGAAGGGCCTGTGCGCCCACCTCATTCGGTCCGGCCAGCTTCCCCTATGGAACCCCTACAATGCTTTAGGCGTACCCCTCTTGGCGGACAGCATCAGCCAGCCTTTCGCCCCCTTCTTCTCGCCGTTTCTGGTTCACCCGACGCCGTGGGTCTACAGCCTATGCCTAGTGCTCCAAGTCCTGTGGGGCGGCCTGGGGATGGCGCTTTTCCTTCGGCGGGTGGGCCTGAGCTCGCCCGCGCAGGCCTTAGGGGCGCTGCTCTTTTCGTTTAGCCCGTTCACCCTCAATTTCTGCGGCTATTCGGACGTGTGGGCCTGCATGTGGTTTCCTTGGGTCCTCTTCGCTCTTGAAGGTGCCTTATCCTCATCCTCTTCCGGAGCGCTGGCGGCTCTCCTGGTGGCCTTGATGGGGATGAGCGGACACGTGGAGGCGGCCTTCTTCATCGCCGTGTCGGCTTTCGCTTATTGGGCCGTGCGGCGCTGGCGGGAAGGCGGTCGGGCACACTCCCGCTCTGTGTGGCTGGTGTTCCCCCTCGGGGCGCTTGGCCTCTCGGCTTGGTGGGTATTGCCCTTTCTGGAATATCTCTTCCATGCCTCGTCGTCGAGGTTCGCGGCCAGCACGCCGTTCCCTTATCACCCCTCGGCGTGCTTCATTCCTGGCTCGGAGATCTACTGGTCGCCCGTTCTTATCCTGCTGGCAGCGGCAGGCTGGTGGGTGCGCCGGCACCGGGGGATCGCCTTGGCCGTTTTGCCCGCGGTGCTTTGGGGGACGGCCATGATATTCCCGTGGCCCCTGTGGATTCAGCGTGCCGCTACCTTCGATTTCGCCAGCGGCCGCTACGGGCGGGGGCTCGTGTGGACTGGACTGATCATTTGGGCCGCCTTGGGCGTGGACGGCTTGATGAAGGGCGAGGTGGACCGGAGGGGACGGTGGGTCTCCGCCTCTTTGGCCGCAGGCTGGTGGGGCGCGGGCCTCCTCGTGACGGTGCCGTCCGCGCAAGATCTCCTCGCGCGCCATTTGGTACCCCTCACGGGATCTCAGGCGCCAATCCTCGGCTGGCTGACGGCCCTCTGCCTCCTGGCTATCCTGCTCGCCGTCGTCGGTGCGGGGCAACGCGTCGCCCCTATGACCCTCGCCGTGGCCTTGGCCTCTCTGGCCCTAGCGTCCGAAGTTTTCGTGCACCCTGGGCTGGACGTGTGCTGGAACCGCTCCGAGCCGCGACTCGCCGCCGCCATCTCCAAGCGAGCAGCGCATGAATCTGGGCGTATGTGGTTCCCCGACAGGGATTTGTGGCGCAGCCTCCCTCCCAACCTGTCGGCCCTCTGGGGGCTCCGTGACGTGCGCTACTGCGCGCCCCTGGCTCCCAGCCGGCTCGCTGTCCTTGACCCTCGGAGGGATCCGCTCAAGGACCTCTTCGGTGCTTGGGAACCGGAGCGTGCAGCGTTCTTGGGTGTCGCCACCGCGTGGCGCTTGGACGGAGGGAAAGGTGGCCTCGTCCCGTATGAAGCGGAAGGCCAAGCGGGCCGTGCCTTTTGGGCTGGACGAGCGGAGGCCGTCGCGACGCCGGAAGAGGGCGCCGCTCGGGCCCTGAAGGGAGCCGCATGGAAGGACGAAGTATTCATAGAAGGGCCGGTTACGGGTGGACCTAGGAATGGAGACACCGCGGCGCGCGGAACGGTCGTCTCCCTCGAAGATCACGCCACGAATAGCCGCTGGCGCGTGGAGGCGCCCACGGCGGGCTGGTTTGTCTTGAGAGATCTCTACTATCCGGGCTGGAAGGCCCTCGTAGATGGGCGTCCCGCCTCCATGTACGCCGCCGACGGGGTCTTCAGAGCCGTCGCGCTTGGTGCGGGATCACACGAGGTGGCCTTCAGCTACCGCCCCGTGTCCTTCTTTTTCGGTGCCTTGTTGACCCTGCTGACCCTCGTAGGATTGGCGGTGGCATGGGCGAGGAGCAGGCACCCTCGCTGGGGAGGCGTCCGTTGATTCCGGCCCCCCGTCTGGCTCACCTGAAACATCCGGCGCGCACGATTCTTCTGAGCACGGCCGTGGGTCTCCTGATTATCCTCTGGCTCTTGCTCAAGATGAGCCCCGTAGCCACTCCCGCCAAGTGGGACGAATGCCTCATGGTCTACGACGCCCAGCGCGTGCTGGGCGGTGCGGTCCCGTACCGGGATTTCTTCAACTTCACCCCGCCGGCGATCTTCTACGCCCTCGCGGGTTGGTTCCGCCTGTGGGGTTCTCCCGCCACGCTGACCCTGGGGCGCTGGTGGGCCCTGGTCGTCGCGCTCCTTAGCACGTGGCTGTGCGCCCGCGCCCTGCGCCGCGCCTCATGGCCGCGCGGGTGGGCCGCGGGGCTGGCGTGCCTCTTTCCTCTTGGGCTCTTCGCCTTCTGGCCCGTGCCCTCCCATCACTGGCTCGGGGTGTTGATCTGGCTCGCATCCCTTGAAGCTTACGACTTCGGTGAAGGCAAGGTGCGGGGGGCCTGGGGCTGGGTGTGGATCGGAGCCCTGGGCGGGGCCGCCTTCATGATCTTGCAGACGACAGCCGTGGAGATGGCAATGTACTGGGGCATTCTCTGGGCCCTCGGCGGCCAGAGGCGCGTGCAAGGCAGCGCTTGGGCGGCCCTCGGCCTGGTCCTCACCGCCGGCGCCTCCCTGCTGTGGTTTGGAGGCGAAGGTGCCCTGAACGCTTGGTGGAACGATACCATTCTTTGGACGGCCCGAAGTTACGGCGCGGAGGGTGGCCCGAACGCGGTAGGGTTGCTGGCCGACCTTCCCAGCCGGTTCGGGGCTCTCTGGCAACGGCCAGAAGCGGTAGGGCGGCTCTCGTGGGTCCTCTGGGCTCTCTCGGGGACGCTGGTCTATGCGGGCCTTGTGGCGGTTTCTCTCTTTGCCCTGTGGCTGGCCATACGGCACTTCGCGGGGATCGTTCGAGAGCGGCGCATGGGGACACGTCTTGCGATCGCCGCCATGGCACTAGCCTTTCTCGACTTGGCTCTATTCCTCAGCGGGAAGACCGATTTCCTCCACTTGGTTTACGTGCTGGGTCCCGTGACGGTGGCTTGGGCCATGCTGGGACCGCCAGCCGCCCTGGGTGTTTCTCGTGGGCGGCGCGCGAGCGCGGCGGCGCTCGCCTGTGCCTTCGCGGCCCTTACGATGTTCCATCTGGGGTTCCTCCTCTACCACCGCCCCGCGCTTTGGGAGTTCACCGACGTGGACCGCCCTACGCGCGAGGCACCCGTCAATACATGGCTTCGCGCCCAGCCGTGGCTGTTGCCCTCGGACACGGTTGCCGCGTTTCCCGAGGGGGGACAGGTCTATCTTTACACCCGTCCCGCCGCCGTGGGGTACACCCTCTTCCTGCCCCTGTGCGACCACTACAACACCATGGCGGATCACCAGATCGTGGCGGCCCAGCTTGAGGTTCGCAAGCCCAAGTGCATCATCCTGACGGCGGAGCGGGAGACCGACTACCTCGACTCCTCCTCACCGGTGGCAACGGTCCTGAGGCGCGACTACGTGCGCTACGCCCTCGTGGCCGACGCCGTGATCTACCGAAGGAAGGGAACGCCATGAGCCGCCGCATGGACTGCGCGGCGTGCGCGGGGATGGGCTTGTTGGTGTTGGGTGTTCTCGCCGCGCAGATCAGCCCCGTCATGAACCCGCCCAAGTGGGACGAGTTCATCGTCGTGTACGACGCTCACCGGGTGGTTATGGGGCAGATACCCTACCGGGATTTCTTCAACTTCATCCCGCCGGGGATCTTCCTGATCCTGGCTGCCGTGTTCAAGGCGGTGGGGACATCCACGTTGACGGTGGGACGCTATGCCTCCAGCTTAGGCATGATCGCCTTCTTCGGACTCACCACATGGGCCCTCCGGCGACGAGGCTGGAGCGCGGGCTCGTCCTGCCCGTGGGCGGCGGTGGTTCCCGTGGCCCTCTTCGGGTTCTGGGCCGTCCCCTCGCACCACTGGATGGCGGCGGCCTGTGCCGCGGGTTTGGCCGCGGCTCTCGCTAGGCCCGAGGAGGCGAGTGCCATGGCCGCCTTCAGCGCGGGGCTCTGCACGGGCCTTGGGGGGCTTTTCACGCAGACCGCGGGCCTCTTGCTGGCGGCCTGTTCGCTCGTTCTGCTCCTGCAAGGCTCTCGCCGCAAGTTCCCGGCGCTCGCCGCCTGGGCCGGGGGAATCGCCGCCATCTGGGGGCCGGTGCTGATCGGCCTCACGCTCCTCGGAGCCCTGCCTGCGCTCATCCGAGACGTCATCCTCTGGCCCATGCGCAACTACAGCCGCGAGGGGAACGAGAACGCAGGCGCCGCACTCCAAGACCTGCCCTGGCGCGTGGGAGATCTCTGGCGCGCTTTGGGGGCGCACGTTTCTTTCGGGCAGGTGGTGACGTCCCTGGCGGGCCTTTTGCTGTATGGGACGCTGGTGCTCATACTTCTGGCTCTGGTGGCCGTGGCGATGGTCCAGTTCGCGCGGATACTCCGGCGCAAGAATTTGGGCGATCCATGGCCCGTCGCGGCTATCCTGGCGACTTTCCTCATGCTCGGCTTGACGGCGAGGGGCAGCGCCAACTGGCTCCACGTGGTCTTCGCCTCCGCCATCCTCGCGCCCCTGTGGCTCGTGGCCTGGGGTGGCTGGGCGGCTTGGCCGCGGGGGGCGCGGATCGCGGGCCAGGTCATGTTGGCGTGCCTGCTGGCCTCCGGTGCCGTCTATCACACGCGGGGCCTGTGGGCTCACGCACCAGAGGCGTGGGAGTGGACCGACGTGGACCGTCCCATCCGCGACCAGGCCGTGAACCGATGGTTGAACTCGCCGGGTGTTCTAGCGCCAGGAGACACCATTGCCGCGTTTCCGGAGGGGGGCGAAGTCTATCTCTACTCGGCCCCCGCCGCCGTGGGCTACACCTATTTTTTGCCATTAGACCGCGATTACAATTCCATGGGAGACCACCAAATCGTGGCCGAGCAGATCCTCAAGAACCGCCCCAAGTGGATCTTGGTGACCCCCGGCATGGAGTTGGAGTACCTGGATCCCGCCTCGCCCGTTGGGCGGGTTCTTCGGCTAGACTACACGAGGGCCAGCATCGTGGGCAACGCGGTGGCATACCGCCGGCAAAAGGGGGGACCGAGCCGTGATTGAGGTCAGGGAGATGAAGCGAAGCCCTCTCAGTTGGACATGGTGGGCTGGCCTGGCCTTGATCTTAGGGTTCTGGATGCTGGCCTTCGGGCCTGTCCTCTTCGCCCACAAAAACCTCATGGGGTATCGCCTCCTTGAGCCTCGCATCACGGGTGCGCCGCTGAGCGATGTGCCTCGAAAAATGGGGCGGTGGCCCGTCCGCGAAGATACGTCGCTTCACCTCCTCTTCGTTCCCTATAAGACCTTTTTGGCCAGAGAACTTTCCCGGGGGCATCTCCCTCTCTGGAACCCCGAAATCGCGTGCGGACAGCCCGTGGCTTCTGACCCCAACTACCACATATTCTCTCCCTTCTTCTGGCTGTTTTTTTTCAGCCCTTCAGCTTGGACCTACTCCCTTGGTCTGTCGCTGGCGGCCCTCTTCGGAATGGCCGGGTTCGCGCTGTACTGGCGCGAGAGAGGCCTGAATCCGTGGCTGGCAGCCATCGGTGGGCTTGTGATGGCCTTCAATCCGCTAACGCAGCAGACCTTAGTGCTTTCTAGTTCTCTGGCGCTCTGGTGTGTTGCATGGTCTTTTTGGGGGTGTGAGAGGTGGCTCAAGGGAAAGCCGTGGGGCTTCACGATCCTGAGCGCGAGCGCCGCGCTCGTTCTGTTCTCGGGCCACCCCGTCGTAGGCGTGTTCTATCTGATAATCCTCGGCGCCTATTACTGGACTGTCTCAGATTGGCCCGCGTGGAGGCGCCTGGGGCTGGGGATCGGAGCGGCGGTGGTCGCCTTTCTTCTGGCCGCCCCCGTGGCCTGGCCGTTTCTTGTCGGCTTCCATGCGTATCAGAACTACAAGACGATGTGGGATGGTGGTCCGTACATTCCGTGGTGGAACCTTGCTGATCCCTCCAGTACAGTCTATGTATCGATGCCTGTCTGGGCCCTAGCGGTCGTGGGTATTTCTTGCGGGGTAGGGGTGCGCCGCTGGTTCTTCTTGGCGCTTGCGGTGTACGGTTTCGCGACCATGTCGCCTTGGCTCCATGGCGGACCCGCGCGCTGGGTACTCTCACTAGGGGGGAACCTGATCGCGGCTTACGGGGAAGAGGCGCTGAGGTTCGGCCTGACGTGGCTCGCCGTAGAGGGACTATTTGAGCTTTCGCGCCGCGGGGAAGAAGGCCGATCCTCGCTTGTGCTCCGTGGCCTCTCTTATGGGGCTGGGTGGTACTACACTCTCGCGTGGCTAGCCTCGGAGTGGACCTTCGAAGCGTTCGCTCCGGTCCGCTATGCGGGTGTAGGTATCACGGAGTTGGCCTGCTGGGCGCTCCTCGTGGCCGCAGTCTGGAAGCCTTTCGCAAACCAGGTTCGGTTGAGCCTCGTTGTCTTCGCAGCAGCGGTGTTGGCGGTTCTCCCCCTGGTTCTGCCCATGCGGCTATGGCGGCTGTGCACGGACCTGGATTTCACCCGCCCGGAGACTGCACCGCCCGTGGTGCGGAAGATGCTTGATGAAGGTGCCGCCAAAGGCCGATGGCGTTTTACAGGCGAGTACCTCAAGCGCTCCGATGGGATGACCGACCTATCTCCCAACCAAGGAATGAACTGGGGGATATGGGATATCCGGACAAACAATCCGATGGTGCTCTCCACGTTCGTCGACTTTGCACAGCATTGGCAGATACCCCAAATTGGGTTTCAACAATGGATGCCGCGCCAAAATGAGGAACTGTTAGCGTTTCTAGGTGTCAAATGGATCGTACGGGACTCGGTTCGGCCGTCGCTCAAGGGATGGGGCGTTCGTCAACCCTGCGACTTGACCATTCGGGAAGTTGCGGACTCGGCGCCATGGGCCCGGGCGATGGGCTCATGGCAGGTGGAGCCACTCTATCTTCGCCAACTGGCTGCGACCTTCAGGATGGTGGACTCTGGGACTTGGCGGGACAAGGTCGTCCTCGACGCCGCGCCCCCTTTCGGCCCACCTCCGGGCGATGCCTGGTCCCCTCCGGCCGTGACTTGGTTGGAGGCTCGGGCGGACAGGTGGCGCTGGCGGCTTGATGGCGCCGCCCCAAGCGTGTTTGTCGTCCTGCAAAACACGCGCCCGGGTTGGCGAGCGACGCTCGACGGCCACCCTGTCCCCATTTTGAGAGCGTACGCGACGTTTCAGGCGGTGGCCGTGCCCAGCGGCACCCACGTGGTGGAGATGGAGTACCATGAGCCCTGGTTTTGGGCTGGCTTGGCCGTGAGCGGTGGTACCGGCCTCTTGTTGTTGGCTGGAATCTTCGTGGCCCGCCGGCGGGACCCAAGGCGGAGGAAGGGGTGAGGTGATGGCGCGCTGGGAAGGCTGGAGGACCGCCCTCCTTCGTGAACATCTGCCCCTGGCCGCCTGGACCGCCCTGGCTCTTGCTTACAGGGGCTACGCCTTCGCGGTGGGTGACCAGAACCTCTATCTTCCCTTCGTCCTTCACTGGAACGACCCCGCCCTTTTCCCTCACGACTATTTATTCTGGCTCCGGTTTCCCAGGGAGTCGTTCCTCTGGGCGGCAGTGGCTTGGCTCGCTCGCTTCATGGATCTCAAAGCGCTCATGCTGTGGGGCAACGTCGCCGTAAGCTACCTGACCCTTTGGGCGGTCTTCAAGCTCGGACTCGCTTGGTTCGAGGACCGCAGGGCGGCCTGGGTGGCGGTGCTTCTCTGGACCCCCGTCTACGAATTGCCCGGAAGCGGCCAGGACACGGTGGACCCGTACCTGACTACGCGGAACATCGCCTACATGCTGGCCATGTTCGGGCTCGCGGCCCTTATCCGATCCCGTACAACCAAGGCAGTGCTCTCGTTCTGCGCCGCGACTCTGATTCATCTCCTTTCCGTGGCCCAAGCCGCCGGGGCCGCAACCTTTCTTTATCTTTCGGAGAAGGAGTACAAGAAACTGGCCGCGCTGGTCTTAGGGCTCGTGCCGTGCATTCTTTTGCTCCTCTGGTGGGCCGGCAAGGCGCCGGGCATGCATGACATGCAGGGATTCTACGATTCCCAATGGTATGCCATCTCCTCCCGGGGTGCTGCGTGCCTCTTCCCCGAATGCTGGACGCCCCGTCCCTGGCAACATATCTTCGGCTACCTGCTCGCCTACACGGGGATGGCCGTGTATCTTCGTTCGAGAGGCCGGTGGGGGCGGGCCGAGCGGGTCGGGCTCCTCCTTGTACTGTCCACCGTACTCTTGGGGCTGGTGAGCGTTTGGGGGGCCTTCTTTCGGATGGTTCTCCCCGTCCAGCTCTCCCTCATGCGGGGGTGTCTCTACTTGATCCTGGTGGCGAGCCTCGCCCTCGTTCCACTCGTCACCGGGCTCCTCATGGAGCGCCGCTGGCTCTTTGTGCTTCTCGGGGCCTTGTCGGCGGGTGCATGGATGTCGGACAATCCACTGTTCCAAGTGGCCGGGGCCGCTCTGGCGGTGGGTGCGGCGGAGGTTCAGGAGCCAAGACCCGCCGCGTTGAGACTCGCGGGGCGGGTCCGGGCTCTGGGGCGTCCCGGCCTCCTCGGGGGCGTCATGACCGTTCTCGGGCTCTATGCCCTCGACTACTACTTCGGAATTTTTCCCAACCTTGCCGAGCCCAGTGCTCAAGTGCAGTCACGCACGGCAGTCTTCGGAGGGGTGGCCGCCATAGGGATTCTCTTGCTCGGACGGCGGTTTCCCGCGCGTGCCCTGCCCGCGGCGCTCTTCATCGCTTTCATGGCGCTCTGTGTCGTCCAGCCGGGCCGGTTCGCTGTAGAGACCCTCGGGCGGACCCCTGACATCGGATGGTTCTATAGGTACAGCCGGTCCAAGGCCATGTTGTGGTACCGCTACACGCCTCTCCCGCCTGCCCGGGCGCTCATGGCGCGCGCCGTCTCGGCTTACGTTCCAAGGGACGCTACAGTCATCATCCCCGCCGGGTGGGACAGCTTCAGGCTCATGACACACCGAAGCTCCTTCGTGACGCTGGAGGATATGATCCCCGCCGAGTTCAACCGCGCCTACGCCATGGAGTGGCGCGCCCGTTTCGAAGCGCTCTATGGGTCTGAAGCCTACCTGGGACATGAGGCGTTCACGGGCGAGCCCAACATGGACGAAGGGGCACTTCTTAGCCTGCGCCGCCGCTACAGCGAAATCCACCTGAATTACATTGTGACGACACGAACTTACAGCTTTCCTGTGGTTGCTCGGGCGGGGGGGTGGTTGCTCTACAAGCTTACCGATAGGGTGCCGGTCGTGGCCACCCGCGAGGAGCAGGCCGAAAAGGGTGGCTAGTTCTGAAGAACTGCGGCGGATGGGTGAGAAGCCGGGGAACAAAAAGAAAAGAGGCCCCTCTCGGGGCCCCTTGATCATTCAGTCGCGGCTCAAACTTACTTGCACTTGGACTGCTTGCCTTCGGGCTTGACGAGGAAGCCATCGTCAAACCACACGATGTCGCACTCGAAGCATCCGGTGTTCACTGGGACGAAGCTGTTGGCGCTCACTGTACCCCAAACGGCCAGGTCAACGGCCGCGTCCTTACCAAAAGAAGCAGTACCGAAGTCCGTCCCCTTGGTGGTAGCGCCGTACTGGTAGGCCTTGTTCCAAGGGTCGGTGGCGGGGATGGACTTGATGTAGTCCGGTGTCAGGTCGCTCTTAACGCCGTTTGTCGGATCCGCGAAGGCGCCCGTTCCGATGGGGAAGATCTGGGCGTCCGTGGCATAAGCCTGGGCGGCTGTGGCGATGGAGCGGACTTCGCCCATGGCCCGCTTCTGGCGGCCGCGCTGGATGGCGCTGAGCAGGTTG
>JAKBES010000408.1 GCA_021833665.1 Acidobacteriota bacterium | reverse complement strand
CCTGGGAGAGGCCGATGAGGGTCTCGTGGATGGCACCCTGGCGGGCGTTGTCCGCGTCGGGGGTGTTCAGCCCATAGAAGAGCGCGAAGGTGTACGGCACGGCGTAGCCGGCTCCTCCCAGGGCCACGGCCAGGGCGAAGAGGAAGGGCGTCCGGGCCCAGGCGAGGCAGAGGCCGTAGGCCACGAGGATGGTTCCGCCCAAGGCCGCGCACAGGCGCGGTCGCCCCATCCAGAAGCGCGTGGGCAAGAGAACCAGAAACGTGGCCAGGACTCCGAGGTTGCCGAAGGCCGTAATGAAGCCCACCCGCTGGAGCGGAACGCCCGCGGTGGAAAGGATCTTCGGATAGAGGAGCATGGCACCGATGAAGGCCAGGCTGCCGCAGAGGAGGGCCCCCCTCGCCCCCAGCCGAAGCCGCGCCAGGGTCGGGCCCGTGAAGGGGGGCACGGGTAAGGGAGGCGAGGCGGCCCTCCGCGCTCCGGGCAGTCTCTCACCGTGCCGCCGCCGGTGGGCGCTCAGAGCGGCGGCGGCCCCCAGACACACGGCGATCCCGGAGATGAAGACCGCCGCCGGGTGCCGTTCGATGAGCCACGGGCCGAAGAGCATGCCCACGATGTTTCCGCTGCTCCAGCTCAAGGAGAACCGCGCCGTGGTTCCGAAGGGATGGAGCCCTTGCCTCGCCTCCATGCGCGAAAGGAGGCCCTCCACCGAGGGGTAGAAGAAGCCGAAGAAGACCATCACCAAACCAGCGGTGGCGAAGAGGACCCAGGGCGCGGTCCAGAAGAATCCCAGGGGAAGCACGCACGCGAAGGCAACAAAGGATGCCACGAGGGGGCCCTTGTAGCCGATTCTGTCGCCCAGGTGCCCGAGGGTCAGGGCCGAAGCCACGTAGGCCATGTAGGCCGAGAAATTGAGCAGGCCCACCTGGGCGTATCCCATGGACCACGCGGCGGCGCGCGTGTTCCACGCCGCCAGCAGCAGCCAGAGCAGGACCGAGAACAGGAAGGTCAGAACGTGGATCAGGCCGAACATGGTTCCTCCCGGCCCGCCATCCTACCGCGGACCGGCTCAAAGGGGGAGAGGAGGGTCTTGCCGTGGGGGGGGGCTAGACAGGGGCATAAATGTGTGCTAGGGTGTGGATGCACACTTTAGCAAATAGTTTGTTGAGGTGATTGTAGCAGACCAAGGAGTGTCAAGTGGTAAACGGCATCGTAAAGTGGTTCGACGACAAGAAGGGCTATGGTTTCATCACGGTCGACGGCGGCAAAGACGCCTTCGTCCATCACAGCAACATCGAGGGCTCCGGCTTCAAGACCCTCGCCGAAGGTCAGAGCGTGACGTGCGAAGTCACCCAGGGCGCCAAAGGCCCCCAGGCGGAGCAGGTCCGCGTTGTGAACGGCTGATCTTCGCCACAGCCTAGTAAGTCAAAAGGGGCCTTCGGGCCCCTTTTTTCATGGCCCCATCCCCGGCATCCCCCCGATGCCGCTCCTTCCGAGGCTTCTCTCTTTCGCGTCTAGGCGCATCGCTTTCGGCGGCGCCCAAGCGCTCACATCCTGCGCTCACATCCTTGATAATCAAGGCCTTGTGTGGTAGACTCCCCCTGCAGGGTTCGGGAGGCCCACCCGTCGGGCCCAATGCGGACGGGTCAGAGGAGCAGGCCTTCCGACGGCGGTCAGCGGTCTGGGCGGCGGCCCTGCACCCCCCACTCACAGGTCGTGACCATGCCCAGGGCGGCGCCCTTTGGGGCGCGAGCCCTTCTTCCTTGGAGTACGGTCCCATGATGACACCCAGAGCACTCACCATCGGTCCCTACGTCGCCTCTCTTCCCGTGGTTCAAGGAGGGATGGGCGTCCGCGTCTCCTTATCGGGCTTGGCCTCCGCGGTGGCCAACGAAGGCGGCATCGGCGTCATCGCCACGGCCGGCATCGGTATGGAGGAGCCCGATTTCCACAAAGACTTCCTGGGAGCGAACCGCCGGGCCCTCCAGCGGGAGATCCGCAAGGCCCGGGAGAAGACCAAGGGACTCATCGGGGTCAACATCCTGGTCCCCCTCTCCAACTACGCCGATATGGCCAGAACGGCCATCGAAGAGAAGGTGGACTTTATCTTCTCGGGGGCGGCCCTGCCCCTGAACCTGCCCTCCTTCCTGGACGGGTCCACGGCCACCAAGCTGGTCCCCATCGTCTCCTCCGCCAGGGCGGCACGCATCCTCATCCGGAAATGGGTGGACAAGTACCAGTACCGCCCTGACGCCCTCGTCGTGGAGGGCCCGAAGGCGGGCGGCCACCTGGGGTTCAAGGAAGAGGAGCTGGCCGATCCGGCCTTCGCCCTGGAGGCGCTCCTCCACCCCGTGCTGAAGGAAGCGGAGGCGGGGGTGGCGCAGGGCGGCCAGCCCATACCGGTCATCGCCGCCGGGGGCATTTACACGGGGGAGGACCTCTACGAGGCCATGGCCTCGGGCGCCTCGGGCGTGCAGATGGCAACCCGCTTCGTGACCACCCGGGAGT
>JAKBES010000407.1 GCA_021833665.1 Acidobacteriota bacterium | reverse complement strand
AAGGCCGCCTTCTTGCGGGAGCACGGCACTCATATTCACCCTCCATTGGTCGAGGCTGAGACCGCTCAGGCCGAAAGCGGTCGAACTTCCATCTACATTGCGCGAGACGGCCAAGCCGTGGGGCTGGTGGCCATTGCAGACGAGGTGCGGCCTGAGACCGCGCGGGCGGTCGAGGCACTCAAGGCGCTGGGCGTGCGGGACATCATCATGCTCACCGGCGACAACCCGAAGGTCGCGCGAGCGGTGGCCGCGCAGATCGGCGTGGACGATGTGCGTGCCGGGTTGCTTCCGGAAGACAAGCAACGGGTGGTGAAGGAGCTTCAGGCCCAGGGCAGAAAAGTCGCCATGGTGGGCGATGGGATCAATGACGCCCCCTCGCTGGCCCTCGCCAATATCGGCATCGTGATGGGGGCGGCCGGCACCGACGTGGCCATTGAGGCAGCCGATGTCACCCTCATGAACGACGACCTCGGCCACCTGGTAGCCTTTGTGCAGATGTCGCGCAAGGTGCTTCGGCGCATCCGCCTGAACATCTTCCTCTCGTTGATCTACAACGCCGTGGGACTGGTGCTGGCGATGCTGGGACTGCTCCCGCCGGTCCTGGCGGTGCTGTTCCAGGAGGCGGGATGCATCAGTGTGGTTCTCAGCTCGACGCTTCTCCTCTGGGCGCGACCGGGGAGAGGGGGGCACGAAAATCGCACCGCCCGGAGCAGATGGATCGCTTCCAGTGGTCAAGGACTCCCATCTGATGTGGGGTAAACGCATGAGGCTTTACCCAGTCACCCAATCAGGAGGTCACCTAAGCCTTGAACCTGGAGATCACAGGCTCGGTTCTCCTCAGTTCTCGTGGTTGATGATCCGAAAATGCATCAGGTGAAGTTGACCTAAATTTTCCCCAAACGGTCAGCTTCCATGCCAATTCACCCATGGTGGGCGTGGTTCACACCCGTTTTCTTGTTTGCAACGGTTCCCGTGGCAACTTCGGAATACTTTGCGCATCATCGGGGAGCCTGATCACAGATCAGGAGGGGCTCGGGACGCTTGCGGCCTCCCATCACCTCCTTCCCCAGAAGCCCAGCGGAACGCGTCAGGATCCACAGGACCACCAGCAGGACCGCCATGCCCAGGGCCCATGCCAGCAGCTTGAGCTGGCTTGGGTGCTCCTGGCACCGGGCCTTGCGGATGACAAGCTGATTGAGAGCGGGGGAAGGGAATCGTGTTGATACAACCCTTGCCCCTGGAGGTGCGTCGGCGGAATATCCAGTGGCGCGGCTCAGTGATGTCGATCACATAATTAACATTGGCATGACCGCTTGTGGCTGGAAGCAACTGTAATCATTTGTCTTCTGACCATGTCTCGGTAAGTTGACACCACGATTAAACGGTATAGTTTAATAGCGGTTGAGGTCAACAATGCCCAAACACACTCGTTGCTGTCCCCCTAAACCCAAGATCGAGCATCGTCCTCTGTTGGATGGGGAACAGGCCCGAGTCCTGGCCGATGTCTTTAAGGTGTTGTCGAATGACACGAGGCTGCGGATAATCCACGCGCTGATCCGTTCAGAAGAGCAATGCGTGTCCGAACTGGCCAACATCCTGAGCATGAGTCCGCAAGCGGTGTCCAACCAGCTCCAGCGACTTTCGGGCTGGCGAATTCTCGGTGTGCGAAGGCAAGGGAACAACCTCTACTACCGCGTGTTGGACCCCTGTATTGACCAGCTCTTGGAGCTGGGATTTTGCCTCAAAGAAGAGGGTTTTGATCGGCAAGGCGATGTCAACCAGGACCATCCGACTCGGCACCGCGACCTTCACCCTGCGTCACTAAGAGTGATTACATGAGCGTGCAAAGCGCCGTAATCAAGGGTGATCACAAGTGGCGGGGGAGTCTCCCGCGCCACTTGTGCGATATAAATGGACACCTACCTGAAGAGCCTTTACGTGACCGGCAAGATGGGTGGCAGCGTCAGCTTCTAGGGCACTTGCATCCGTCTCGTCAAAGTCTAGTCCTCCAGAACCCCCAGGATCCATCCCGGACCTGGTTTCTTCTTACCGCCCTGCGCGGTATCTTAAGGATTCCCGATGCGACAAACCATTCTTTCTGCGCTTACGCTGGCCCTCGCGGGTAATTTGCTTCAGGCCCAGGACAAACCCTTCACTCCCACCATCAAATTGAGCGGCCTTGTCCAGGCCTGGGCCACCCAGATGTTGGATACCAACCTGCGGCTGAACGCCACCGGTAGCTCCTATTCCAACGTCTCCGGAAACTTCAAGGAAAACACCTTCACAATTCGCCGGGCAGAGATTAAAGTCTCGGGCGAGATCCTAAAAGGCGTGGAATATGAGGCGGTCATAGATCCCAGCATCTCTACCTCTGCAAGCAACCCCCTGATCCTCCAGGACGGATTCCTTACCTTCAAGCCTGTTCATGGGTTCGATGTGAAGGTGGGCCAGATGAAGAACCTCCAGACCCTCGAAGGCCTCACCTCCAGCGCAGATCTCATGTTCGCCGAGCG